>DXBN01000138.1 GCA_019116505.1 Candidatus Enterococcus avicola
GATTGGAATGCGTCTGTGTCGAAACCCGAAGATTATTTAGAGTACGAAGAAAAGTATTTTTGTCTTCCGGAAGAGTCAGAATACGGCACAACGCAATTGCAAGTCGTTGCGGATGGACCTGATGATGACGACCAAATCTTAAAAGGCGGTTTTATCAAAATGATTCTTAGCGCCAAAAAAAGAGTTTGGATTCAGTCACCGTATCTAATACCTGATGACTCCATGTTGGATGCACTAAGTATTGCTGTTCGTTCCGGAGTTGATGTGCGTATCATGATTCCAAGTATGCCTGATCATCCTTTCATTTATCGGGCAACACAATATTATGCAAATTTCTTACATAAAAAAGGGGCGAAAATTTACATTTACAATGGCGGTTTTTTACATGCTAAAACGATGATTGTCGACCATGAGCTTTCTTCTTTTGGAACAACCAATCAAGATATTCGAAGCTATGCTTTAAACTTTGAGGTTAGCGCATTTGCTTATAATCAGGATATTACAAATGAACTCGCGGCAATTTTTAAAGCCGATCTGCTTGAATCGACCTTGTTAACAAGCGATATGATTCAAGCGCAGTCGAAATGGCTTCGATTCAAGCAAGCTTTTTCGCGACTATTGTCTCCGATTTTGTAGTTTTAGTGATTTTTGTAAAGCTTGTCTAGCGAGATGATCAGCGCCTTTATTTTTATTTTCGGGAATCCACTGAACAATCACTAGTTTAAAAAGTGTGAGTAACTCTTGAATTTTAGTTAAATAATCAATGAAATCTTTATTTTTTGTATAGTCCTTTTCGATCGTTTCTGCTAGAATCTTACTGTCTGTAAAAATAAAAATCGTTTCTTGCGTTTTTTCTTTTTGAATTAGATATTCCAAAAGAGCAAGTAATACTGCAAACTCCGCTTGGTGGTTTGTTAAAGTAGACAATATAACGGTTTTTTGTAAATACAAATTATCACCAACTAAGACGATGCCACCACCACTAGGCCCAGGATTTCCTTTGGTTGATGCATCAATGTATGCTTTAATCATTGTTGATAATCCCTCCTTTTGAGTCTTTGCATTTATTATACGTCAGAAATGGGAACAAATGGAACGTAAATTTCATTGGAAACATGAAATCTCATACGCTATTATTTATTGGTCAATTACTTTTTTTTGGTTTTTTCTAGCAATGATCTTAAGCTTAGAAAAAGCGACTTTTCATTGGAAGAGTCTCATTTTCTTCCTCTTATTTTTAGTTTTTATCGCTTTTAGTCGCCAACAATTTATTCGATTTTCTGAGCAAAGTATCCAAATTTCTTATGGCTTTTTTCGAAAAAAGAAACTTTCATTTGAGCAAATTGATCAAGTAGTTATTTCTGAGAATCATTTAAAGATTTATTACAAGTCGAAAGTTTTTGAAGGGTTGTTCTCACCTAAAGTAATAGAAGAGTTGTGTCAATTATTGAATGATGAATTGTCGGAGAAAGTTAAACTAGAAGAACAAGAAGTTGATGAAAGGAGGGATTAGATGGGAAGCCAGGCATTAACATTTTTAACCAGTTTTAATCGTATTGAAAAACGCTTTAAAGAAGAACTTGGTTCACCGAAGAACATGGGATTTACCCAGATGGTCCGTCGTCTTTCTCACCGTAATGATCTCCCAGTTAAAAAGTACGAAGGAGATTTATTACAAATTGCACAATTACGCAATGCAATTGTGCATGAACATATTGGAGAGGGTTTCATTATTGCCGAACCGAATCAGTGGATTTTACATCGTATTTTGATGATTGAAGAGGAATTGCTAAAACCAGAGCACGTCTTACCTCGTTTTGGCAAAAAAGTGACTGGTTTTGAAAAAACACTACCATTAACTGAACTCTTTAAGATTGTTGCTCAAAAACGTTATTCGCAATTTCCAATTTATGATAAAGGGCACTTTTTAAGTCTGATTACTTTACGTGAAATTGGCTACTGGACAGCCAAAGAAAGTCAGTCAGGAGAAATTGTTTTAACTGGAAAAACTGCAAATGACTTAATTTTAAAAGATGGCAAAACAACTAATTATGAATTTGTGGCAGCGGATTGCCCGATTGCGCAAGTTGAGCAAATGTTCAAGCAAAATGCCACCCTAGAATCGATTTTAATTACAAAAAATGGGCATCCAAATGGTAGCTTATTAGGAATTATCCGCCCGAAAGATATGATAAATATATAAGAAAAGAGTGGAAGTATGTTAGCGGTATATTTTTTAATCAGCCTTGTTTTAATTGGAATCGATCAATGGATTAAATATTGGACAGTCGCCAATATTTCTTTGCATGAAACGATGGAGTTTATTCCGTCAGTACTATCTTTAACCTATATCCGAAATACAGGTGCGGCCTGGAGCATTTTAGAAGGTCGAATGGGATTTTTCTTTATCATTACCATGATAGCAGTGGCTGTTGTGACCTACTTATTGATTAAGCACCGTACAGAACACTGGATTTTCACCATTGGTTTGTCTTTTGTTTTAGCGGGAGCCATTGGGAACTTTATTGATCGCATGCGTTTAGGTTATGTTGTTGACATGTTCCAAACAGAATTTATGAATTTTCCAATATTTAATGTAGCCGATGTCTCCTTATTTATAGGTGTCGCATTCATTTTTATCTACACTTTATTTGAGGAGAAATTGAAAGGAAGCAAACATGAAAAATGAAATTAAAGTTGTTATAGAAGCTGAAAAGGGACGCGTGGACAAAGTCTTAGTGCACCGTTTAAAAGACTATAGTCGTTCACAAATCCAAGCTTGGCTCAAAGAAGATGCCGTAACCATCAATGGTGAAATCATTAAAGCCAATCGTAAAGTCGCAGCAGGGGATGAAATTGTAATTACAATTCCCGAGCCCATCACATTGGATTTAGTGCCAGAAAATATCCCACTGGAGATTGTTTATGAAGATGACGATGTAGCAGTCATTAATAAACCACAGGGAATGGTTGTTCATCCATCGGCAGGCCATCCGAATGGGACACTTGTTAATGCGTTGCTGTATCATTTGGAAAACTTATCGACAATTAATGATGTTATTCGCCCAGGGATTGTTCATCGGATTGATAAAGATACTTCTGGCCTATTGATGATTGCTAAAAATGATAAAGCACATGAATCGTTGGCCAAACAATTAAAAGACAAAACATCATTGCGAAAATATGTTGCGTTAGTTCACGGGAATATTTCTCACGAAAAAGGGACAATCAACGCACCAATCGGTCGATCAAAAGTCAATCGTAAAATGCAAGCAGTCATGGCTGAAGGGAAGCCAGCTGTTACTCATTTTAATGTTATAGAACGTTTTGAACAATTCACTTTAGTTGAACTGCAGTTAGAAACTGGACGGACGCACCAAATTCGTGTACATATGCAGTATATTGGTTTTCCTTTGGCAGGGGATCCTGTCTATGGCCCAAGAAAAACGTTACCAGGCAATGGTCAATACTTGCATGCGAAGTTATTAGGGTTTAAACACCCGACAACCGATAAGGAAATGATTTTTGAAGTAGAAATGCCAGAAAGTTTCCGAAAAACTTTAGAAAATTTAAGAAAATAAATTGCTTTTTATAGCAATTAAGTGTATAGTTATCTCAGTTAGAAATAAATAACGACCTTTAAGTGTAGTCCCGTGAGGCTAAGAAGGTAGAGAGTATACAGATGACGCTTGTTTGCGAACAAGTCCGCTTTGTATCATTTTGTAAATAGCTATGGTTATTTTTGTATGGCCATATACTGATGAAATGTTCACTCATACCTAATGATGGGTAGGAGTTTTTTTTATTGCCAAAAAAAGGAGGATGCAACA
>DXBN01000139.1 GCA_019116505.1 Candidatus Enterococcus avicola
AGCTTCAAACTCTGGTTAAGTGCTAAAGCACTAAACGGGTGAAAAAAGTCTGCTCTTACGGCAACTTCACTAAATTTAATCAATCGAAAACCCCGATTGTTTAAATTTACCTCCAGTTGCTTAGAGCAAAATGACTTTTTTCACACCTCCTAGAGTAATTCACATTTCGTCTTTTGACGCAGCGGGCACAAGGTGTTTTTCTTCGAGTCGCTAGTGCTATCTTCAAATGTTTTGTTGATTATTCATATCAAGCTTCAGTGGGGGCGAAAATTAAGCCATGAATGATGCAGATTCGATCTCTTAAATGATAAAAGTTGCGATAACCATAGGAAACGCGTTTAATTAATTTAATTTTATTATTCATACCCTCAGTAACTCCGTTAGAATACCGTAGTTCAAAAGCATTTTGAATCCCTTGCTTATATTTCTTTAAGAAATATAATTTCTTTCGGAACCATTTCGGAAGGGCCTTATTTAATGCTTGAATCGTGGAGAAAAAGGAAAGTCATTGGACGCTCCCTTATTTTTTTGTTCGTTCTTTTAATATTCTCAAAAATACGCTATGATAGGTAAGACTTTAACAAGGAGGCCAAAGGGATGAAAAAAAAAGAACGCCAACGTTTGTTGACACGCTTTTTAAGTGAATATGAAATTCAAAAGCAAGAAGAGTTCGTAGAGTACTTAAGCGCACAAGGTGTTGAAGTAACACAAGCGACAATCTCACGTGATATTAAAGAATTGAAATTAATTAAGATACCTTCGAGTCAAGGTGGTTATCGTTACAGTCTACCAAATGAATCAAAAGAAGATGTACTTGAAAAACTAAAAAAACTATTGAGCACCGGTCTAATTTCAGTTGATCAAATGGAAAAATATATCGTGTTACGTACGTTACCAGGTAATGCGTCTGCAATCGGTAATTTAGTTGATAAATACTATCAAAAAGATTTGTTTGCTAGTTTAAATGATGATGCAAAAGTTTTAATGATTACTTGGACGGAAGAAAAAGCAGTTGAACTTTCGGAAATATTCCGTAAATATCAGCGTTAGGAGTGAAAGCATTGTTATTAGAAATGACGATTAAAAACTTTGCAATTATTCCATATTTAAACATTCGCTTTCAACAGGGGATGACGGCTCTTACCGGTGAAACGGGTGCTGGTAAATCGATTATTATTGATGCGATGGGCTTGCTTGCTGGTGGGCGCGGTTCGAGTGACTATATTCGCCATGGAGAAGACAAATGTTTGTTAGAAGGGTTATTTGAATGGCCTGTCCATTCAGAGTTCCCCTCGTTAATGGAAGAGTTAGGCATTGATACTTCTGAAAGTTTTCTAGTTTTACAACGAGATATGTCTCGTTCGGGTAAAAATATTTGTCGCGTAAATGGTCGGATCGTTACATTGGTTAATTTAAGGCGTGTTGGAATGTACCTCGTTGATATTCAAGGGCAAAATGAGCACCAGGAACTCTTGCAACCGGAAAAACATTTAAGTTTGATGGATAATTTTGGAACAAAAGAGTTTAAGCAAAAGCTTGAAATGTATCAATTCGCTTTTAATGATTATCAAGTCTCAGCGAGTGAATTGCGAAAAATCCAAAAAAACGAACAATCATACGCCCAACGAATGGATATGCTTCACTTTCAGTCAGATGAAATTGAGCAAGCTGCGCTTCAAGAAAATGAAGAAGAATATTTAATTGAAGAACGGGACAAGTTAACAAATTTCCAAAAAATTGTCGACGCTTTAGGGCAAACGTATGCCATTTTATCGGAAGAATCAAGTAGCATTGTCGATGGTGTAGGTCGTGCTTTAAATGAAATTCAAGAAATTGAACAACTTGATGCTGAGTATCAAAAAATTAGCGAGAACTTACAAAGTGCTTATTATATGTTGCAAGATGCCGCGAGTGAAGTCTCCAAGCAATTGGATTTTTTAGAATTAGATGAGGAGCGTTTAGAAGTCGTGGTAGCACGCTTAGAGTTGATTCGTCAATTAAAACGTAAGTATGGCGAATCGATTCCACAAATTCTGAGCTATTATACGGAGATTGTCGCTGAATTGGACCAAATGGGACATTCAGAGAATCGTTTAGAAGTCTTAAGTAAAGAGTTGGCGATGAAAGAAGAAAGGTTATGGACCTTAGCTAATGAATTGCATTCTGAGCGCCGTCTAATGGCGGTAACTTTAGAAAAAGAAATCATGCAAGAATTGAGTGACCTCTATATGGAAAATGCCCGTTTCAATATTCGTTTTAAAGAAGCACCTTATGAATTAGGGATTAATGGTATTGATCAAGTGGCGTTTTATTTGAGTAGTAATTTAGGAGAAGATTTAAAACCATTAGTTAAAGTGGCTTCTGGTGGTGAATTATCACGAATTTTATTGGCTTTAAAAACGATTTTTTCAAAAGGACAAGGAATGACAAGTATAGTGTTTGATGAGGTTGATACCGGTGTTAGTGGTCGTGTTGCTCAAGCGATTGCTGAAAAAATCGCTAAAATCGCTAAAAACTCACAAGTATTATGTATTACCCATTTACCTCAAGTTGCAGCTCAAGCGGACTATCAATACTTTATTAGTAAGGAAGTCGTCGATGAGCGTACACAAACAAAAATTACTCAGCTGAGTGCAACTGAACGAGTTGACGAAATTGCTCGAATGCTCGCGGGTCAAGAAATTACGCATCTTACATTGGAGCATGCAAAAGAACTGCTAGACTTAGCGCAGCAAGCAACAAAAAAAGAATAATACCAAGTGTTTTAATTCACCCGAATCTCTTTTTAGGTAAAAATAAGGAGCTACGACAGAGGATTTAAACCTGTCGTAGCTCTATTTATTTACGTATTAGTTGAAAGCAGATAAGGCACTTAAAACAGTAGTTCCAATCATGATGATTAGCATTACCCAAACGACAGCTTTAGTGATTTTTGAAAAAGTGCTAGTTTGTTTCTTTTCGTTCATCGAACTCATCCTTTATTTAATTGATAGGATTAGTTTACAACTGAATGCGTAATAACTCAAGTGTCTCGCAAGTTATTTATAAAAGATTATTCTTTTTTAAATAGCGAATAGCGATCCCGCATAGTAATAAAGTAATAATGGAAATAAAGAAAAAGGCAAATTTACTCTCGGAAAAAGGCAAGGAGACGTTCATTCCGAAAATTCCACCAATAATTGTTGGAATCGTTAAAACAATGGTTAGGGAGGTCAAAATTTTCATCACATTGTTTAAGTTGTTCGAAACCACCGCGGAAAAAATATCGGTCATGTGTTGTGTTAGCTGCAATTGAATGTGAATCGACGTTCTTGCTTGTCGTACTTCGACGATGACGTCATGTAAATTATTTCGGTAGGCATGATTGTGAGTGAAAATCGACGTCTGGGATAAAATCATTAAGGTATCGTAATTACCTTGAGCAGCGGCTTCAAATAAAACTAAGCTTTTTTGTAAATTCATCAACTGATAGAGTTGTTTATTTTCGGTGGAAACTTGTATTTGTTTTTCTAGATGCTCTAGATGTCGTTTGATTTTTTTTAAGCCATCATTATATGAAATAACTAATCGCCAAAGCACTTGTAAGAAAATATTCATCTCGGTACTCATATCATTAATCGGTAGCGTTTGTTCATGAATAAAATCAAAAAAAAGTGGTGGCTGATTGGAAACGGTCAAAATTTTTTGATCGGTCGTAATAATTAACGACAAAGGATAAGTTTTGAATTGAATATAGCCGTTGTCATCGACCACTTCATGAGGAAATTGTAATAAAATCAAAATAGCTTTATGAAAGACTGCTTGCTCAAGACCTTCTTCACGAGAAGTTTCAGAATCATCTAAAATAGCTGTTAAATAATCTTTTGGTAATTGGTATTCTTTGGAAATTTTTTGAATTTGTTCTTCTGTTGGTTGTTCAATATGCGTCCAAACAGTTGCTGAATTTCTTTTTTCCTGCAATATTAATTGCCGATTATCGATTTTAAAGTGTGAAATCATAATTAGACCTCCTATTTAAGCATTCAAAGACCAAAGAGTTGATTTGACTCTATTATAGTACATATCTGTAAGAAGAATGAAATATAAGTGTAAAAAAAATAAAGTATAGTAGCATTGGCTACCTATGAAAGGAATGAATCATGTGACATCTATTACATTAAAACTTGTTTTTTGGTACTTATTCCCAATTATTAGCTTTTTTGCGGCTAAAGTTGTGACGTCCATTTTGTCATTAAGAAAACGTTATGCAATTAAAGCTCTTGATTTAACCGTTCCGTTAATCTTTTATTCAATCCACCAAGTCTCTGTTTTAACTTTTAACGAATCAATTTTTCCTTACTTTTTAATTACGATTTGTTTACTTGGAATTGGCCTCGCTTTTTTTCAGGCGTATTTCTACGAAGAAATTATTTACAAACGATATTTTAAAATGTTTTGGCGCTCGGTCTTTTTATTTTCGCTATTTACACATTTTATAATCGTTATATTGAGTTTAATTTTATTACTAGCTCACTAATAGAAGTTTTTTAAAAAACTTTTAAAATGTCTTTTTTCTTGTTTTATAAAAAAATAGACTGTTATTATTCATAAAATGTGGTAGAAAGTGGGGGGATGTGGTAGACTGTGAATATCAGGTGGTAATTGGGGGAGATATCGTTGTTCATGGGTGAATTTCAACATACAATCGATGCCAAAGGTCGACTAATTATGCCATCAAAACTTCGCGAGAAATTAGGCGAGAAGTTTGTGGTGACAAGAGGATTAGATGGCTGTTTATTTGGTTACCCTTTATCTGAGTGGGAGCAACTTGAAGAAAAGCTAAATGATATGCCGCTTGCTAAAAAAGACGCGCGTACATTTGTCCGCTTTTTTTATTCAGCTGCAACTGAATGTGAACTCGATAAGCAAGGCCGTATTAATATTCCAGCTTCGCTAAGAACTCACGGTAATTTAATAAAAAACTGTGTGATTGTTGGTGTTTCAAATCGGATTGAAATTTGGGATGAAGAACGCTGGCAAGCATTTACGGAAGAAGCAGAAGAAAACTTTGACGAAATTGCAGAATCAATGATTGATTTTGGCCTATAGCAATTTAGTTGAGTGAATTGAAATAAACAAGTGATACATAGAAAGAGGAAAACAATGGCAGAATTTCAACATTACACAGTCATGAAAAAAGAAACAGTCGATGGTTTGAATATCCGTCCCGACGGTATTTATGTAGACTGTACTTTAGGTGGCGCTGGCCATAGTGAGTACCTATTACAACAATTAAATGAAAAAGGACACTTATATGCTTTTGATCAAGATATAAGAGCGATTGAACATGCGAAAATTCGTTTGGCACCTTTTGTTGAAAAAGGACAAGTAACGTTTATTAAACGCAATTTCCGCTATTTAAAAGAAGAATTAAATGCATTAGGGGTAGAAGCAGTTGATGGTATTTTATATGATTTGGGTGTTTCATCACCACAATTAGATGAAGCTGAGCGTGGCTTTAGCTACCATCAAGATGCGCCATTAGATATGCGAATGGATCAAGAAGCTAAATTATCGGCATTTGAAGTTGTCAATGACTACGAATATGCTCAACTAGTAAAAATTTTCTTCCGTTACGGTGAAGAGAAGTTTTCTAAACAAGTCGCGCGCGAAATTGAGCGGGTACGTCAATTAAAACCAATTGAAACAACTGGTGAATTGGTGGACATTATTAAAGACGCCATTCCAGCTTTTGCCCGTCGAAAAGGTGGACATCCAGCAAAACGAATTTTTCAAGCGATTCGGATTGCTGTGAATGACGAACTAGGAGTTGTGGAAGATACTTTGGAACAAGCAATTCCACTCTTACAGCCAAAAGGACGAATTAGTGTTATCACGTTCCATTCTTTAGAAGACCGGATTGTTAAAACAATCTTTAAAGAGTACAGTACAGCACCTGATTTACCACCGGGGTTACCGATGATTCCTGATGAGTATCAACCGGATTTGAAATTAATTACAAGAAAACCACTGATTCCAAGTGAAGCAGAATTATCAGAAAATAATCGTTCGCGTAGCGCAAAGCTCCGGATTGTCGAAAAAGTAAAATAATCGAAGCAAAGCGAGAGGAGAGAAAAAATTGGCAGAATTAAAAATGGAAGATTATTCTTATGAAGTAGAAGAAGAATTAAATATGGAAACCCATGTTTATATTGAAGATTTTTATCAGCCAGAACGACCAGATGTTGTGGTTGTTCCTCTTTCTCCAAAGCATCGACTAAAAAGAATTAGTCACTTGGAAAGACTGATTGCAGGTGTATTGCTTGTGGCAGTGATTGGTTTAAGTTTGTTAATGATTCATTTACGCACATCCATCACACAAACAGAACATGAAATTTCAATTATTGAAGGACAAACCGTTGTCGATAAGGCTGAAATTTTACGTTTGGAGCAAGCTAAGACAGAGTTATCTAAAAGTGAACGTATCCGTGAAATTGCTGAAAAGCAAGGAATGTCTATCCAAAGTGGTAATTTAAGGAAAGTGAAATAACCTATGATAAAAAAAATGAAGCAGTATTTTACTAAGAATAAATTATCACCGACGAACAATCGCAAAAAAGTAGGAATTATTCTTTTTACTACGACTATTGGATTGTTTTTTTTATTTGTGTCTCGTTTAACGTACATTGTAGTCGTTGGTGACGTCGGTGGTACTTCCTTAGAAAGCAAAACAGAAGCTTTATATGAAGGTAGCAAAGTTGTCAAAGCGAAGCGCGGTACGATTTACGATCGAAACGGTGTAGTCATTGCCGAAGATGCGACGTCTTATTCAGCTTATGCGCCAGTGATTGATACGTACGTCTCTGGGGATAAGAAACTTTACGCGCAAGAAAAAGATTTTGAAACCCTTGCAGGGATTTTAAAAAATGTGTTAGGTAAGCGAATTGATACAAAAAAGGTAGTCAAAACTTTACAAAGTGGGAAAGATAATAATAAATACCAAGTTGAGATTCCGAATGCGAAGTCTTTAACGTTACAGCAAAAACAAGAAATTGAATCTGAGATGGAAAAGAAGGATGTTCTAGGGATTGAATTTAATGAACATCCGTCGCGCATTTATCCAAATGGGGTCTTTGCTTCGCATTTAATCGGTTACGCCAATGTTGATGTGGAAGACAATCAAGAAACATTGATTGGCGCCATCGGAATTGAAGCCGCCTATGATGATGTATTAGCTGGAAAGGATGGAGAAATTGTTTATCAAAAGGACAATTTTCAAAACCCCTTACCAGGAACGGTAGCAGAATCCATTCCAGCCGAGGACGGTCAAGATATTTATACAACGTTAGATAGTCGCTTACAGAGCTATTTAGATACATTAGTGGCAGAAGGCTTTGAAGAAGCAAAGCCAGAATACTTAACAGCCGTGTTAACGAAATCAAAAACGAATGAAATTGTCGCCTTATCACAATACCCATCATTTAATCCAGAAACAAAAGAGGGTATCGATGAAGAAAAAGGCTTCAAATGGCAAAATCTTTTTGTAGAGGAAACATATGAGCCAGGCTCTACGATTAAAATATTGACTGTAGCAAGTGCAATGGAACAAGGTGTTTTTAATCCAAATGAAACCTATATGTCAGGTGAGATGCCCTTAATTGATGCAAAAATTACCGACTGGGATATCGCGACAGGTTCAAGAGGGATGATGACCATGCGTCAAGCATTGTCTTGGTCAAGTAACGTCGGAATGGTTAAACTAGAACAACGAATGACGGACGCGTGGCAGGAATACCTTGATGCCTTTGGGTTTGGTAAAACAACCAATTCCGGTTTGTTCAACGAGAAAAAAGGCTTAATGCCAGAAGACAATATTGTTACGAGAGCCAATACTGCTTATGGACAAGGGATTGCGGTCACTCAATTTCAGATGCTCCAAGCATTTACGGCCATATCGAATGATGGTACAGTTGTTAAGCCTTCATATATTAAAAAAATAGTTAATCCAACAACAGGAGAAGAAGAAAGTTTTGACCCTGAAGTAGTCGGGCAAGTTTTCGCACCTGAAACGGCTCAACAAGTTCGTCAGTATATGAGAGATGTCGTTGAAGACGAGCAATACGGAACGGCTTATGACATGTATAAAGTCGATAATTATAAGATCTCAGCTAAAACAGGGACCGCCCAAATTGCTGAAGGGGGTGGTTACTTAGAAGGTGAAAACGATAATATTTATTCTGTCGTGACAATGCTACCGGCTGAAGATCCGGAATATACGCTTTATGTGACCATGAAAAAGCCAAAAGAATATAAAAATTCTGTTATCCCAACAATTGCTAATGCTATCTTACAACGAGCAATGGATTTTAAAGAAGTCGATATGGTTGATACGAACACGATTCAAACGGATAAAGTAACGGTTGATGATTATCGAAATTTAGAAACTGAACAAGCAAGAACAATGATAGAAGCAAAAGGGTTAGTGCCAGTTGTAATCGGCGAAGGTGCAAAGATTGAAGAACAATCCACCCAAAGCAATAAGCATATGCTTCCAGGGGAAACATTGTTATTATTAACGGAAGGTGATTCAAGACGAATGCCTGATACCACGGGCTGGTCAAAATCGAACTTACTTAAATTGGCGAACTTACTGTCAATGGATGTCACTTTTAGTGGAGAAGGTTACAGTGTCGACCAAAGCATCGAACCAGGTAATCCGATTAAAGGGAAAAAATTACATTTTAAATTAGAAAAATTAAATTAAATTAGGAGCGAAAAAGAATGAAGCTGATCGAGATGATTTTGCCAATTGCAAGTGCATTTGGAATGACTGTTTCAGTAATGCCAATATTTATTGGTTATTTCCAAATGAAAAAATATGGACAGGAAATTAGAGAAGAAGGTCCAAATTGGCATCAAATCAAATCCGGAACGCCCACAATGGGAGGCGCGGTATTTTTAGTGTCAATCGTCTTGACTGCTATTTGGGTAGCCGCTTGGCAAAATCAACTAACTTCATCGCTACTTATTTCATTATTTATTTTAGTGCTTTATGGCACATTGGGTTTTGTTGATGATTTTATTAAAATCTTTAAAAAAAGAAATATGGGTCTGACTTCTTTACAAAAATTAATTGGCCAAATTATTGGTGGCGTCATTTTTTATGCAGTTCTTGTAATGGAAGGGACGACCAATACATTAAATCTTTTTGGTTTTGAGTTGCCATTGTCTTATCTTTATGGTGCGTTTATCGTCGTTTGGCTAGTTGGTTTTTCTAATGCAGTCAATTTAACCGATGGAATTGATGGCTTAGTCTCAGGACTCGGTACGATTTCATTTGGAACGTATGCAGTCATCGCTTGGGATCAAGGACAATATGATATTCTGATTATTTGTTTAAGTGTTGTCGGTGCATTAATTGGCTTCTTTGGTTATAATCATAAACCAGCTAAAATTTTCATGGGTGATGTTGGATCGCTTGCTTTAGGTGGGTTACTAGCAACCATCTCCGTATTATTACATCAAGAGTGGACTTTATTATTGGTTGGAATTATTTACATTTTTGAGACATTAAGTGTAATGATCCAAGTTTCTTCTTTTAAATTAACGGGAAAAAGAGTCTTTAAAATGTCACCAGTGCATCACCATTTTGAAATGAGTGGATGGACTGAGTGGAAAATTGATGGTGTTTTTTGGGGTGTTTCATTGCTGTTTTCAGCAATTACGTTATTCATCTATTTTATGTAAACTAACCTAAATTTATGGAGATGGGCAAAATGAAAAAAATAACAAGATACCAAAATAAAAAAATTCTAGTTTTAGGACTAGCAAGAAGCGGATTCAGTGCGGCCAAATTGTTACATGATTTGGGCGCACTTGTTACCGTTAATGACGGAAAATCATTTGAAGAAAATCGTGAAGCACAAGATTTATTAGCACTAGGTATTAAAGTAATTACTGGTAGTCATCCGATTGAATTATTAGATGAAGATTTTTCTTTGATGGTCAAAAATCCAGGTATCCCTTATTCGCATCCGTTAATACAAGGGGCAATGGAAAAAGGTTTACCCATTATTACGGAAATTGAGTTGGCCTATGAAATATCTGAGGCTCCAATTATTGGAATTACTGGAACAAATGGAAAAACAACGACGACAACGATGATTGAACAAATTTTAAATCAAGGAATGACGAAAAGCCGGGCGTATCTATCTGGAAATATCGGCTATCCAGCGAGCTCAGTTGCTAGAGATGTGATGGCGGATGATTGCCTTGTGATGGAATTATCGAGTTTTCAATTAATGGGTACAATTGATTTTAAACCGCACATCGGTGTGATTACTAATTTGTATGAAGCGCACTTGGATTATCATGGTTCACGGGAAGAATATGTTGCCGCAAAATGGAGAATGCAAAATCATATGACAAGTGAAGACTGGCTTGTTTTAAATTGGAATCAAGCAGAAGTACGAGCGTTAGCAGAAAAAACGAAAGCTCAAGTTATTCCTTTTTCAACCGAAGAAAAAGTCAATGGTGCCTATGCTTTAAAAGGCCAAATTTATTATCAAGAAGAAGCGATTATGTTGGTTGATGAATTAGGCGCACCTGGCTCACATAATGTCGAAAACGCCTTAGCTGCTATTGCTGTCGCCAAACTTAACGGCATCTCAACGACAGTCATTCGTACGGTGTTACAGCATTTTACCGGAGTACCTCATCGTACACAATATATCGGTCAAATCAATCAAGTGAAATTTTACAATGATTCTAAAGCAACGAATATTTTGGCGACACAAATGGCGTTAAGTGGCTTTGAACCAGAAAAAGTCATCTTACTAGCAGGTGGACTAGACCGAGGAAATAGTTTTGAAACACTAGTGCCCTCATTAAAAAATCTTAAAGCCGTAATCGTGTTTGGGGAAACAAAAAATCGCTTGGCACAGGCAGCTAAAGAAGCCGGTGTGTCAATCATTGAAGAAACATTGGATGTGACGAGCGCCTTACCTTTAGCGTATCAATTGAGTCAGGCAGAGGATGTCATTTTATTATCACCTGCGAATGCAAGTTGGGATCAATATACGAATTTTGAAGTTCGTGGAGAAGCGTTTATTCAAGCTTACGATGCTTTGAAGGCACAAGTTGAAAAGGAGTAAGTCGATATGAAAATTGTTTTAACAGGTGGCGGAACCGGCGGACATATTTATCCGGCGCTCGCTTTTATAAATTATGTAAAAGAAATCAATCAAAGTGCTGAATTTTTATATATTGGTGCGCAACGAGGATTAGAAAATAAAATTTTACCGCAGACAGATATTCCTTTTAAAGCTTTAGAAATTCAAGGTTTTAAACGCAAATTAACAATGGATAATTTTAAGACAATTCAATTGTTCTTAAAAAGCGTCAAGGAAGCAAAACAGCTATTAAAAGAATTTAAACCTGACGTTGTTATCGGGACAGGCGGTTATGTTTCTGGGGCGGTCATGTATGCGGCAGCCAAACTAAAAATACCGACAATCATCCATGAGCAAAACAGTGTTCCGGGAATGACAAATAAATTTCTATCTCGATATGTTGATCGAATCGGTATTTCATTTGAAAATTCTGCGAGCTATTTTCCGGAAAACAAAACAAGACTGGTTGGGAATCCACGTGCTCAAGAAGTTAGTGGAATTAAAAAATCGAATATCTTAGCACAGTATCACTTGGATCCAAAGAAAAAAACTGTTTTAATTTTTGCCGGAAGCCAAGGCGCTAAAAAAATAAATGATGCGATTATTAAAGCTCTACCTACTTTTGCTAAAAAAGATTATCAAATTTTATATTCAAGTGGCGAAGCCTATTATGAAGAATTAGAAGAGTCAATTGGGATGACGAAGGATGCTTTTGTGAATATTAGTATCCAACCTTATATTAATCAAATGGCGGAAGTCATGGCTAATTGCGATTTAATGATTGGGCGAGCAGGTGCGTCTTCAATTGCTGAATTAACGAGTCTAGGCTTGCCAGCGATTTTAATTCCAAGTCCTTATGTAACAAATGACCATCAAACTAAAAATGCGCAAAGTTTAGTCGAAGTTGGCGCAGTCAAAATGATCGCCGATGCGGAATTGACAGAAACAAACTTAGTTGCTACAGTAGATGAGATTATGAATCAACCTGCGTTACATCAACAAATGGCGCAAGCGTCAAAAACGCAAGGAATCCCGGATGCAGCGAGCCGTTTATATGCACTCGTTCAAGAAATTGTTAAGGGATAGTTAAGAGGAGGACAAGGCCATTAGTGATCGAAAAAATGAACATGATACTGAGCAGCTAACTCCGTGGCAAAAGGAACATTTACTTTATTTAGAGGAAGAAAAACAAAGACAAAAGTTAGAGATGGCAAGTAGCAAAGAAGGAAGTAATGATGAGGAATTAACTGAGCAAGAAGCTCTTGAAAATCAAGAAGATGCTAGCGAAGTTGCAGAATCATTGGTTGATAGAGAAGAATCAGCTCCTAAAAGTGAGAATAAATTGCTTTCTTTTTCAAAAAAACTCCCCAACTTACAAGCTTATCGAGATAAAAAGTTACGCAAGCGATTGATCCTGCTTGTATCACTTTTTTTAATCCCTCTAGTAGGCTCACTTTATTACATTTCACCACTAAGTAATCTTTCAGCAGTTCAAGTAAAGGCACAACAGAAAGTCACGCAAGAAACGATTTTAGAAACGGCTAATTTTGAGATTGGTGAACGACTTTGGCCACAATTTTTTAATCGCGAAGCAGTCGCAAATAAAGTCACGACTGAAAATCCGTGGATTAAGAAAACGACGATTACTTTGCAAGACTGGAATAAATTTGCGATTCAAGTGAAGGAATATGAAGAAGTGGCATACTTAGTAAAAGGGAATCAATATTTGCCGATTTTAGAAAATGGAAAAATTATTCAAGAGCCTATAAAAAAAATTGACAATCGACATGTTATCTTAGAATCTTTTTCGAAAGAGGCACAGATTTTAGCAACATTAAAAGAATATGAAAAGTTACCAGCTGAAATCCAAGACAGTATTTCACAAATTAAATTAACGCCCTCGAAAAAGAATGACGAGCTCATTACGCTCTTTATGAATGATGGGAATCAGGTTTTTGTTAATATTTCTGATTTTTCAAAGCAAATGAAATACTATCTCCAAGTTGCAAAGGAGATGAAAGGCAAAGGCGTAATCGACATGGAAGTTGGTATTTACTCGTATCCGTACGCTGAAAAAGATGAAGAAACGACTGAAAGTAGCCAAAGTGAAGAAAGTTTTTAACTTTTTAACGATATTTTTGAGGAACGACTTCCTTAATTCAATAGAAATATGGTAAAATTAATAACAGTGAACAAAAGAATGATCGTATGAAAATATAACCACAACTTGTTCGATAGATAAGTAAAAGAAGTAGGAGGGAATCCCATCCATGGCAAAAACAGGAATGTACGTTGGCCTTGATATCGGTACAACGTCTGTTAAAGTAATCGTAGCAGAGTATGTCGATAGCCAAATGAATATTATTGGTGTTGGAAATGCTAAATCAGAAGGAATTAATCGTGGAATTGTCGTTGATATTGATAAAACAGTTCAAGCAATTCAAAGAGCAGTAGGACAAGCAGAAGAAAAAGCAGGCATCAAAATTCGTCAAGTGAGTGTTGGTGTACCAGCGAATCTTTTAGAAGTTGAAAATTGCCAAGGAATGATCGCTGTTAGCGGTGATTCTAAAGAAATTACAAATGAGGATGTTAAGAATGTTGCTTCAGCAGCACTTGTACGTTCTGTACCACCAGAAAGACAAATCATTGCGATTCAACCGCAAGAATTTACAGTCGACGGCTTTGAAGGAATCAGAGATCCTCGGGGCATGATTGGTGTACGTCTTGAAATGTTCGGTTTATTATTTACTGGACCAAAAACAATTATTCATAATATTCGTCGTTGTGTTGAAAAAGCTGGATTGGCGATTAGTGAAATGGTGATTACACCACTAGCATTAACGGAAACAATCTTATCTGATGGCGAAAAAGATTTTGGAACAATTGTGATTGAAATTGGTGGTGGGCAAACGACAACTTCTGTCATGCATGATAATCAACTGAAATTTACTCATGTGAACCAAGAAGGTGGCGAGTTTGTCACAAAAGATATTTCAACGGTTTTAAATACGTCGTTTAACAATGCAGAAGCATTAAAAATCAATTATGGTGACGCTTATCCAGAGCGTACGTCTGCGAGTGAAGAATTCCCAGTCGATGTTATTGGTAAATCAGAACCAGTTAAAATTGATGAACGCTATTTATCAGAAATTATTGAAGCTCGTATGGAACAAATCTTTAATAAATCAAAAGAAGTTTTAGATGAAATTGATGCGCTTGATTTACCAGGTGGCGTTGTGCTAACTGGTGGAGCGGCAAGTATGCCAGGTATTGTTGATTTAGCACAAGAAATCTTTGGCGTTAATGTAAAATTATACGTACCGAATCATATGGGCTTACGTAACCCAGTCTTTACAAATGTGATTAGTATTGTTGATTACTCAGCAAATTTAAACGAGGTTTATCAATTAGCGAAATTTGCTGTAACCGGTGAACAAACGCATGTTGAACCAGTCGCAACCTATCAAGAACCATCATATGAAACAAATTATGAAGCAGCAGATGAATCAGAAACTTCAGTAGAAGAAACAAATAATGCAAGTGTTGTTGATAAAGTAAAAGGCTTCTTTTCAAGTATTTTTGATAATTAATTTTAGGAGGAACTTAAACGATGGAATTTTCAATTGATAATAATGTCCACGAAGGTGCAGTAATTAAAGTTATCGGTGTCGGTGGTGGTGGCGGAAATGCTGTTAACCGTATGATCGAAGAAAACGTTAAAGGTGTAGAGTTTATCGCTGTTAACACAGACGTTCAAGCATTAAAAAATTCAAAAGCAGAAGTAGTTATTCAATTAGGCCCTAAATATACACGTGGTCTAGGTGCAGGTTCACAACCAGAAGTTGGTCAAAAAGCGGCTGAAGAAAGTGAACAATTAATCCGTGAAGCATTAGAAGGCGCTGATTTAGTCTTCATTACTGCTGGAATGGGTGGCGGAACTGGTACAGGCGCGGCTCCAATCGTTGCTGGAATTGCAAAAGATTTAGGCGCATTAACAGTCGGTGTTGTCACACGTCCGTTTACCTTTGAGGGTCCAAAACGTGGACGTTTCGCGGCAGAAGGTATTGCAAAATTAAAAGAAAATGTTGATACATTATTAATCATTTCAAATAACCGTCTATTAGAAATCGTAGACAAGAAAACACCAATGCTAGAAGCATTCCGTGAAGCGGATAACGTATTACGTCAAGGTGTTCAAGGTATTTCTGATTTAATTACTGCTCCAGGTTACGTAAACTTGGACTTTGCTGATGTGAAGACAGTGATGGAAAATCAAGGGACAGCCTTAATGGGTATTGGTGTTGCCAGCGGTGAAGAACGTGTCATCGAAGCAACGAAAAAAGCGATTTCTTCACCGTTATTAGAAACATCAATCGAAGGTGCAGAACAAGTCTTATTAAACATCACTGGTGGCTTAGATATGACATTGTTTGAAGCACAAGACGCTTCTGATATCGTAGCAAATGCTGCGAGTGGGGATGTGAATATTATCTTAGGTACTTCAATTAATGAAGACTTAGGCGATGAAATTCGCGTAACAGTCATTGCGACAGGAATTGACCCGTCAAAAAAAAAGGACGTTAGAGGCAGTCGTCCAGCGAGAACGTCACAACAAGTGAATGCTCCCGTTCAACGTCCTGTCTTAGACCTTGACCAAGCACAACCTGTACATGAAGCAGAAGATAATACTTTTGGTAATTGGGATATCCGCAGAGATCAAAACGTGCGCCCTAAAATTGAGGAAACTCAATTTGATACGATTGAAAAAAAAGATTTCGAAACATTTAATCGTGAAGAAGTGAAGCCAAATGACGACGAATTAAACACACCACCATTCTTTCGTCGTAAAAGATAAGGAGGCCAGAGCACATGATTTCTGATAACTTGCAGAAAGTAAGGCAAGAGATACAGAATTCCTGTGCTCTTGTTTCTCGTAATAGCGACGAAGTGACTTTAGTCGGTGTTACGAAAAGCGTTGATAGTAGTAAAATGAAGGAATTGTACGACTTAGGCTTAAGCGTTTTTGCTGAAAACCGAGTAGATGTTCTTCTCCGAAAACAAGCAGAGTTGATTGATTATCCAAAGATTGAATGGCACTTTATTGGCCATCTCCAACGCCGAAAAGTCAAAGATGTCATTAATCGAATTGACTATTTTCATGCCTTGGAAAGCTTAAAGCTCGCTGCTGAAATTCAAAAACGAGCAAATCACATTATTCGCTGTTTTGTTGAAGTTAACGTTTCAGGAGAAGTAAGTAAACAAGGTTTGCGCCCAGAGGAAGTGCGTTCTTTTATTAAAGAACTAGCAAACTATGATAAAATAGAAGTTGTTGGTTTAATGATGATGGCTCCTTATGACTCAACAAAAGAAGAACAAAGGGCCTATTTTACACAATTAAAAAAATTACAAGAAGAAATACACGCTCAAAACGATTCCAATGAACCTTGTACGCAGTTGAGTATGGGGATGTCAAATGATTACCAAGTGGCAATCGAAGTGGGAGCGACTTATGTTCGAGTAGGCAGCGCACTATTTGAGGAAGAGTGAAGGAGGAAGATATGATATGTCTCTAAAAGATCTGATTGGTAACATGGGTAGTTTTTTTGGTCTAGAAGATAATGAAGAACTCCATGAGGTTGGACAACAAACACAACATAAACAGCCGGATACACGGAGCTTTCAAAAAGTTCCACCATCACCGAAAAAACAAAATATGGTGACGAATCCGGCTCAAGGACAAAGAGTCCCAAACAGAGAGCCACAAAGAACGACAAGAGTGGATCCTGCCCAACAACAACGACCACAACAGCAGCGTCCAACGCCTACGCGAAAACAACAAGCAGTCGAAAAAAAGGTGGTTGCAATTCCTGCTGAAAGAAAAGCAACACGTACACGTGATGCTGCAAATAACTCAGCGAGTACAATCATGGTCTTAGAACCTCGTGTTTATTCAGAAGCAATGAAAATTGCGAAACATGTGATGGGTGGCAAGTCGGTATTAGTTAATTTTCATTTGATGGAAGAACATCAAGCCAGACGCGTTGTTGATTTCCTAACAGGAACGGTCTATGCAGAGGATGGCGATATTAAGCGCGTTTCCGATGAAATGTTTTTATGTACACCGAAAACAGTTGAAATCGAAGGAGCGGCAAAATCACTTGTCCAAAATGAAATGTTTGATTTTAGCGAAATGTCGCTATAAAAGGAGGAAGGAACGCATTTGTTCGTGTTTTGGTTAATTCAACTTATTAGTAAAGCAATCTATTTATATACGGTATTGCTTGTTATTTATGCATTATTATCTTGGTTTCCAGGAGGATATCAATCAAGTTTTGGTCGCTTTTTAGCTAAAATTTGTGAACCTTATTTAGGTTTGTTTGATCATTTAAATTTATCTTTTGGGCCAGTTAGTTTCAATATTGCGTTTGCCATTATCGTGTTGCAATTAGCATCGCAGGCATTAATTTTAATCTTAAATAGAATTGTTTTTATGTTCTAGAATGTGGAAAAAAAGGGGGGAACTTCGATGGATACCAATATATATCAACATTTTCGTCAAGATGAACATCCATTTATTGATTTAGTCGGCGATTGGTTAGAGCAGGTTTCTTTTCAGTATGCCCCTTATTTGACCGAATTTTTAGATCCAAGACAAGCTTATATTTTAGAAACCTTGGTTCGACAAGAAACGGACTTAAAATTTAAATTTTTTGGGGGATATGGAGCGGCCGAACGTGTCCGCTGCATGATTTATCCAGAATATTATGAACCGCAGCAAGAGGAGTTTGAAATCGTCTTATTTGAAATCAATTATCCTAAAAAATTTGCCACGCTTAGTCATGGTAAAATTTTAGGGACTTTAATTGGCTCAGGTATGAAACGAGAAATGTTTGGGGATATTATTTCTGACGGGGAAAATTGGCAAGTTTTTGTAGCAAAAGAAGTCGCTTCTTATTTACATATGCAAGTCAATAAAATCGGAAATGTCTCTGTTCGTTTGGATATGAAAAATTACACAGAAATAATCACACCAAAAGATGGCTGGGCACAAGAACAAACAACCGTATCATCTTTACGCTTAGATACGGTCATTTCAACCGTCTTTAATATTTCTCGCCAACGTTCAAAGCAATTAATTGAATCAGGAAAGATTAAGATTAACTGGGTTGAGACACAAAGGCCAGATTTTATGTTAGACTTACTAGACATTGTTTCCATCCGCGGCTTTGGTCGCATACAACTTCAAGGAATTGAAGGGAAAACAAAGAAAGAAAAAATTCGTTTAACATTAGGTGTCTTGCGAAAATAAATTAAGAGGTGAAAAAATATGGCTTTAACTCCATTAGATATTCAAAATAAAAGTTTCCAAACAAAAATGCGTGGGTACGAAAAAGATGAGGTTGATGATTTCTTAGACTTAATCGTTCGAGACTACGAAGATGCCGTTCAAAAGAACCGCGAATTAGAAAAAGCTTTAAAACATGCAGAAGAAAAACTTGAGTATTTCAATGAATTGAAAGATGCATTAAACCAATCGATTATTGTAGCTCAAGACACAGCGGACAAAGTGAAAACAAGTGCGAGCAAAGAGTCTGAAGTTATCGTGACATCTGCTCAAAACAAAGCCAATGAAATGGTAGCCAAAGCTGAAAAACGTGCCGATTCATTAACTCGTGCTGCAGAAGAAAAAGCCAAAGAAATTTTAACTGAAGCGACAGAAAATGCTCGTCAATTAGCAGTAGAAACGAATGACTTGAAGAAAAAGACACGTGTTTTCCACAACAGCTTATCATTAATGTTAGAAACACAATTAAACCAAGTGAAATCACCAGAGTGGGAAGAAATTTTAGCACCATTTTCAAGTTATGTTCAAGATAGTCATCAAGTGATTCGTGAAGTTTTAGCGAAAGAGCTTGACAATGAAAATGAATCTGAAGTAAACTCTAGTCAAGTAACTGATAATGAAACAGATTATACGGTTTTAGAAGCCAATGAAAAAGTCGTTCATGTATCTGATAACGAAAATAACTAATAACTTAAAATAGAACAGAAAAATGGTTTGTATTTTTTTAGCGAGTTGACGATAGTGAGAGGTCAATAAACCCTGCATCCCATTAGATCCTCTATTTTGTTTGATTTTGAAAGCTAGTAGAAATCAACGATTAATCTCGTTAACGATTCTAAAGGAAAATGAAATATCATTTTCGAACTTTGGGTGGTACCGCGATACGTTCGTCCCTTTTTGTGGGATGAGCGTTTTTTTGTGCTTAAAATGAAAGGAAGAGATAAACAAGTGAAGATGAAAGAAACGTTACATTTAGGTAAAACAGCTTTTCCAATGCGTGGTAATTTGCCAAATCGTGAAATCGAATGGCAAAAAGATTGGGAAGAAAAAGATATTTATGGTTTACGTCAAAAATTAAATGAAGGCAAACCAACCTTTGTCTTACACGATGGCCCGCCATTTGCGAATGGAAATATCCACTTAGGCCACTCGTTAAACAAAATCAGTAAAGATATTATTGTTCGTTCGAAATCGATGTCTGGTTTTCGTGCGCCGTACGTTCCTGGCTGGGATACCCATGGTTTACCAATTGAACAAGTTTTAGCGAATAAAGGCATTAAGAGAAAAGAAATGACATTGGCAGAATACCGTCAAAAATGTTATGACTATGCCTTAACTCAAGTTGAAAAACAACGAGAAGACTTCAAACGCTTAGGTGTTTCAGGTGAATGGGATAACCCATATATCACACTAACGCCAGACTACGAAGCAGCAGAAATTCGTGTGTTCGGTAAAATGGCTGAAAAAGGCTATATTTATAAAGGCTTAAAACCAATTTACTGGTCACCATCAAGTGAATCTTCACTTGCTGAAGCTGAAATTGAATATAAAGACGTTAAATCTGCTTCAATTTACGTGGCTTTTCAAGTAGCAGATGGCAAAGGATTGTTAGATAATGATACTGCTTTCGTTATCTGGACCACAACACCTTGGACGTTACCAGCCAACCTTGGAATTTCAGTAAACCCAGACTATACATACGTTCAAATTTTAGCTGATGGCCGTAAATTTGTAGTAGCGAAAGATTTGTTAGAAACGGTAACTAACGCAATTGGTTGGGAAAATGTTGAAGTATTGAAAGAATTCTCTGGTGACCAACTAGAAATGATGACAGCTCAACATCCGTTTTACGATCGTACTTCGTTATTAATGTTAGGGGATCACGTTACCTTAGAAGCCGGAACAGGTTTAGTTCACACTGCACCTGGACATGGTGAAGATGACTACATTGTGAGTCGTCGTTATGGTTTAGAGGTTATTTCTCCAGTTAACGGTCAAGGTGTCTTCACCGAAGAAGCACCGTTATTTGAAGGGGTATTTTATGATAAAGCCAATCCAATGATTACAGAACTATTAACTGAAAAGAATGCCTTATTAAAATTAGACTTCTTTACACATAGTTATCCGCATGACTGGCGAACAAAAAAACCAGTAATTTTCCGTGCAACACCACAATGGTTTGCATCAATCGATAAATTCCGTCAAAACTTATTAGACGAAGTTGAAAAAGTGGATTGGTTATTGCCGTGGGGGAAAACACGTCTTTACAATATGGTCCGTGATCGTGGCGATTGGGTAATTTCACGTCAACGTGCATGGGGTGTGCCATTACCAATTTTCTACGGTGAAAATGGTGAGCCGATTATCACACCAGAAACAATTGAACACGTAGCAAAATTGTTTGAAGAACATGGTTCAAATATCTGGTTTATGAAAGAAGCAAAAGAATTATTACCAGAAGGTTTCACTCATCCAGCATCGCCAAATGGTGAATTTACAAAAGAAACAGATATCATGGACGTTTGGTTTGACTCTGGTTCATCACATGAAGCTGTGTTGCGTCAAAGAGAAGATTTAACTTTCCCAGCAGATATGTATTTAGAAGGATCTGACCAATACCGTGGTTGGTTTAACTCAAGTTTGACAACAAGTGTAGCCATTAATGGCGTTGCACCTTATAAATCTGTCTTATCACAAGGGTTTGTCCTTGATGGTGAAGGTCGTAAGATGAGTAAATCATTAGGCAACACGATTTTACCAGACAAAGTGATTAAACAAATGGGTGCTGATATTTTACGTCTATGGGTAAGTAGTGTAGATTATGAAGCTGATGTGCGTGTGTCAATGGATATCTTAAACCAAGTATCAGAAGTTTACCGTAAAATCCGTAACACGATGCGTTTCTTAATCGCCAATACAGAAGACTTCAATCCAGAAACCGACCGTGTAGCGTATGAGGATTTACGTTCGGTAGATAAATACATGGTCGTACGTTTAAACCAAACAATTAAAGAAATCCGTGAAGAAGGTTATGAAAAATATAACTTCTTACAAATTTATCGTACGGTGATGAACTTCTTAACGATTGATTTATCATCATTTTATTTAGATTTTGCGAAAGATGTTGTTTATATTGAAGCAAAAGATGATCATCAACGTCGTTCAATGCAAACTGTTTTCTATGATGTCGCGAAAGAATTAACGAAACTATTAACACCGATTATTCCGCATACAGCAGAAGAAATTTGGTCATTCTTAAAAGAAGAAGAAGCTTATGTACAATTAGCAGAATTCCCTGAGTACCAAGAATTCCCAAATCAAGCGGAGTTATTAGATACATGGTCAGCATTTATGGACTTTAGAGATAATGTCTTAAAAGCCTTAGAAGAAGCCCGTAACGAGAAATTAATTGGTAAGTCATTAGAAGCGAAAATGACGATCTATCCAACTGAACCTATTGCAAGCTTGCTAACAGCAGTTAATGCGAATTTATCACAATTACTAATCGTTTCTCCTGATTTCTTTGAAGTTAAGGCAGTTGGTACAGAAGTTCCAGAAGCTGCGATGAAATTTAATGACGTGGCTATTTTAGTAGAAAAAGCCGATGGTGCCGTTTGTGACCGTTGCCGCCAAGTCAAAAATGATGTTGGAAGCGATGAACAATTACCAACACTTTGCGGCCATTGTGCAACAATTGTAACAAGCGAATTCCCTGAAGCGGTTGCTGAAGGATTTGAAATATAAGAATAATCAAAATCGTCTAGAGAAATACTTCTAGGCGATTTTTTGGTTGTAGGTCAATAGCTAGGTTCTAAATTTTTATATTAAAAGCCCCCTGTGAGTGATATTCCCAGGGGGTTAAATGGTTTCAAATATTATAATAAGTTCCGTTCACGGTACCATTCATCTGGATGCCAAATCCATTTGAATCCATCTTTTTTGAGCAAATCAAAGGCCGCGTCTGGACCCATTGTACCAGCAGGATATGTTTCACAACCTTCGTCGCTTTGATCCCATGTTTGACGAATAACATCAACAATGCGCCAAGATTGAGCAACTTCTTTCCAGTGAGTAAAGTTGGTTCCGTCACCTTTTAAGGCATCTAATAATAGTTTTTCATAAGCTTCAGGTGTATTTTCAATCGTTTCCGCGCTGTTACGGTATGCCAATTGAGTTGGTAACATATTAAATGAAGGACCAACTTCTTTACCATTCAATGATAGCGAGAAGCCTTCAGTTGGTTGAATATAGATTGTTAAAATATTTGGATCTAAATCTTTTTGTTTACATTTTGCACCAACTTCTGATTTGAATAAGTTCACAGGCACTTGTTTAAAGACCACGTTAATTCGCGTGCCTTTTTCAGTAAGGCGTTTACCTGTTCGAACATAGAAGGGGACCCCTGACCAACGAAAATTATCAATCGTAAATTTACCCGCAACGAAAGTTTCTGTTTTAGAGTCCTCCGCAACGCCAGGTTCTTCTAAGTATCCATCGTATTTACTTTCTGCTAGACGACCGGCAACATATTGTCCGCGAATGAAATTTTCTTTGACTTCTTCTGGTGTGTAAACACGCACCGATTCTAAAGCTTTAATTTTCTCTGCACGAATTTCTTGCTCTGAAAAAGCAACAGGTGGTTCCATTACAAGTAGTGATAAGACTTGTAAGATATGATTTTGAACCATATCTTTTAAGGCACCACTTTTATCGTAGTAGCCACCACGATCTTCAACACCTAAATTTTCAGCGATTGAAATTTGGATATTGTCGATATAGCGGTTATTCCACATTGATTCAAAAATATTATTCGCAAAACGAATGGCAGAAATATTTTGAATCATTTCTTTTCCTAAATAATGATCAATACGATAAATTTCATTTTCAGCAAAAACACTAGTGATCTCTTTATTTAGTTGAGCAGCTGTTTCATAGTCTGTACCAAAAGGCTTTTCAATAATCACCCGGTGATAACCGTCTGATGTTAGCATGCCTTGTGATTCTAAATGTGAAACAATTGTACCAAAAAAAGCTGGAGACATCGCTAAGTAATAGAGGCGATTTCCCTCAAGAACATATTTTGTATCGAGTGTATCGGCCAATGATTTTAACTTATCATAGTGTTGGGTATCGTTAACATCATGTGATTGATAATAAAAATGAGAAGAGAAGGCAATCGCTTCTTCTTCTGTAGGATTTAAGTACGCAATCGTTTCTTGGACGATTTCACGGTATTTTTCATCTGACCATGGTCGTCTTGCTGTACCGATAACCGCAAAAGACTCCGCTAGGCTTCCTGTTTTGTATAAACGAAACAAGGAAGGATATAATTTTCTTTGGGCTAAATCCCCTGTAGCACCAAAAATCGTAAATAAGACTTTGTTTTCTTTCATTGTTATCACTCCTTTTATAATATATCAACAAAAATTGAGTTGGCTGCCTTGTAGCTAACTACGACTTTTTTTGTTTCATTGCTCAGTGTAATCGGACCTTCGTAAGGTGAGATGTTGGTAATCTCATATTCTTCATCTAAATGAAGATCAATCATCACAAGGTAGTCAAGTAATTCTCGTTCATCAAGTACACGAGCGATTCGGATTTTTGAGTGAACGGGGTAGGAGGCGAGAAGCTCTCTTTTTTTTTCGCGAACTAAATGATTTTCCTTAGGAATCATGCCGCCATGCGGGCAATATTTTGGTGAGTTGAGGTATTGATCAAGTCTAGAGGCTAAAGTACTTGAAGTAATGTGCTCTAAAACTTCTGCTTCTTCATGAACATCGTTCCAAGAATAACCAAGGTGTTCAACTAAAAAAACTTCCCATAAGCGATGTTTGCGAATTAAAGAACTCGCTAATGTCAGACCAGTTTCGGTTAACTGTACGCCTTGATAAGGGACATGGTGAATAAAGTCTTCTTTTACCAACTTCGTAATCATTTCGCTAACGGAAGCAGCTGAAACATTTAAACCGGCAACAATTTGTTTATTACTGATTTGTTTTTGCTCGCCACCAAGCTCTAAAATTAATTTTAAATAGTCCTCACGATTTGGTGTCATCATTTTCTTCATTCCTTCCATATGAAGTTGATTCTATCAAAAAATCCCTTTATTTACTACCTAAAAGAAATAGAAGTTATAAATAATCAAAAAGACTGTGACAGATAATCCTTACTACCATCAAAATAGTCGGAATTAGCTGTGTCACAGCCTCAAAATATTAAATTAAGCCCAGTTTCCGTTACGGAATACAGGAACTTTTGTACCATCTTTACGAATACCATCAATATTCATTTCACTTGAACCTATCATAAAATCAACGTGTGTATTGCTGCGGTTAATGCCTGCTGCGATTAATTCTTCTTCAGACATTTCTGTCCCACCTTGTAAGTTGAAAGCATATGCTGAACCAAAAGCTAAGTGGTTTGACGCATTTTCATCAAATAAAGTATTAAAGAAAGTAATACCTGATTGAGAAATTGGTGAAGGGTCTGGAACAAGTGCGACTTCACCTAAACGTTTAGCGCCTTCGTCTGTATCTAATAAGTTAGCTAAAACTTCTTGTCCTTCTTCTGCAGAGAAGTCGACAACTTTTCCATCCTTAAACGTGAATTTCATACCTGAAATAATACTTCCAGCATAGCTTAATGGTTTTGTACTTGAAACATAGCCGTCGACACGATTCGCATCCGGTGCTGAGAAAACTTCTTCTGTTGGCATATTCGCATTAAAAATTTCACCACGAGTATTTGAACTGTCGCCCCCATCCCAATGATGATTTTTCGGCAAACCGACGATTAAGTCTGTTCCTGGAGCAGTATAATGTAGAGCAACAAACTGTTCTTCATTCAATGAAGCAGCTTTTGATTGCAAGAGTTCATTGTGTGCTTTCCAAGCTGCTACCGGATCTTCCGTGTATATACGGGTTGTTTTGAAGATTTGATCCCATAGTGCGTCTTTTGCTTCGTCATCAGATAAGTCAGGGAAGACTTTATTTGCCCACTCTTGTCCAGCTGCTGCAACGACTGTCCAAGATAATTTATTCGCTTGTGTTGCTTTACGAACGTTAATCATTGCTTGGCCAGCTGCTTTTTGATAAGTTGCCACACGTTGTGGATCAACGCCTGCTAGCGCACCTGGATCAGATGAAACAACGCTAATTCGACTAGCGCCTAATTCGACCCATGAGTCTGATTCGTCAACACGGTATTGTGGAATATTTTCTAAACGATCCTGGTCAGCATGTAAGTAGAACTCTTTTTGAATAGCATCGTCAGTCCATTTGACGATAACCTCTGCTGCACCTAAAGCGTAGGCTTTTTTCGTAATCAAGCGCGCGAGCTGACTTTGATCGACGCTAATATTTAAAACGACTGTGTGCGATTTTTGGACATTAACCCCAGTCGCGACAATTAACTCTGCGTATTTTTCTAGATTTTCATTAAAATTTGGTAAAACCATTTATTATTCCTCCTTCATTAAATGACTATCGTTTCTAATTATAGCACTTATTTTATTTTAACAAAATATTTGACTTCATTTATTTATACAAAAAAACAGCTAAAATTTAAAATTTATTGAATAAAGCCGATTAACAAGGCTCTAAATTACTCTTTTTCCAAAAAAGATGTTAAAATAAAACAAAGAGTTGGGAAGAGTAAATGACAAAATGCATAGAAGGAGAATGAGGAAAATGGCACGGAAAAAGACGATTACAAGAGAACAAATTTTAGTTGCTGCTCATCAAGTGATTTCGGATAAGGGCTTTTCTCATTTTACCGCGCGCAATATCGCTACTCAAATGAATTGTTCAACACAACCAATTTATTTAGAGTTTAAAAACATGGATGATTTAAAAGAAGCGCTGTTTCATCTGATGGCTGAAAAGACCTCCGAAGATTTCTTGAACTCCGCAACTCAAGCACCTTATTTACCGAAACTAGGTCTATCATTTATTATGTTTGCGAAAAACAATCGACAACTGTATCAATCTTTATACTTAGAAGAAGAATTAGGTGCTAAAACAATGCAGTTGGCTTTTCAAGAATGTTTTAATACTTTATTAGCCAAAGAAGAAAATGCAGAGACACTATCTGAAGATAGCAAAAAAGAGAAGTTTATGATTTTTTGGATTTATGTTTCAGGAATGGCTTCGATGGTGAGTCAACACATTTTAACTTATTCAAACGTGGAATTAGAAACAATGCTCAAAGCCTTTTTGAAGTCAACTAAAAAAGACAAGAGTGAAATGCAGCCGTTATTTACGTTAGGTAATTTATTTAGAAACTAAAAATAGGAGCAACAAATGGTGGGCTTTTTGTAATGATGAGAATCATCAAAAACACAAAAGCATAAATTCATTTGGCTCCTTTTTTTATTTTTTTAGATAGGACTAGGGGTCATAATTAAGGTATGGCTATATTTGATTCTTAATTTAGCAGTGTTGTTATCGTTTGCGTGTAGTTGGTCTAAAATGCCTAGTAGTTTGAAAGAATGGACAGATAAAAATTAAGAATGATTTCCTAGTTTTTATATTAATCAAAAAATGGGCCTGAGAAATTATTTCTAATTTCATCAGTCCCATAAATTTTAGAGTCTTTATTATTGGCCAGCTGCTTCTACAAGTTCTTTGGCAAATTTTTCTAGATTTTGGATATCTTCTTCTTCAGCCGCTAGGTCTACTCGGACTTTCGTTGCGCCTTGTGTGGCACCGGTTGTTAAGAAAACTGCTTCAAAATCATCAATCGACTTACAGAAATAATCGTAAAAAGTATCACCTGAACCACAGACACCAAAAATTTTCCCAGTTAAGTCAACTTCTTTTAAATCTTCATAGAAGTCCACAATTTCATCAGGTAGCTCACCGTCATCATATGTATAAGTGGCAACGATACAAATATCAGCGTCTTCAAAATCCGAGGCATCAACTTGAGTGCATTCTTCCATTTCTACTTCTATTCCTAAATTTTCCAATGCTTCAGCGACAATATCGGCAATTTCTTCCGTATTTCCTGTCATGCTAGCATAGACAATCTTTGCTAAGGTCATAATATCCTCCTATGATTTCAATCAAACAATTTATACATTATTATAGCAAAACAAATCACAAATTGGAATAACTGCCTGAAGTGATATGGGCATTTGGAAAAAAAAGAAAAACTATGGTAAAATAGACAAGATCTATAAGGAGAGGAATAGAAAGAATGATTACATTAAAATCAAAACGCGAAATTGAAACAATGGCTGAGTCCGGTGCACTTTTAGCAAGTGTTCATAAAGAACTTCGTAAATTTATTAAACCAGGAATTACAAGTTGGGATATTGAGGTTTTTGTCCGTGATTACATTGAAAGTCATGGTGCAATTGCAGCACAGATTGGCTATGAAGGCTATAAATATGCAACTTGTTGCAGTATAAACGATGAAATTTGTCACGGTTTCCCACGCAAAAAAGTTTTAAAAGATGGTGATTTAATTAAAGTCGATATGTGTGTGAACTTAAACGGTGCCATTTCAGATTCTTGTTGGGCGTATGTCGTTGGAAAGTCCACCGATGAAATTGATCGTTTGATGGCTGTTACGAAAAAAGCATTGTACTTAGGCATTGAACAAGCTCAAGTTGGTAACCGTATTGGCGATATCGGTCATGCAATTCAAAGTTATGCCGAACAAGAAGGCTACGGAGTTGTTCGTGATTTTATCGGTCATGGCATTGGCCCAACCATTCATGAAAGTCCAGCAGTTCCACATTATGGTGTAGCTGGTAAAGGTTTACGTTTAAAAGAAGGTATGGTTATTACGATTGAACCAATGATTAATACCGGTACATGGAAAATGAAGATGGATCCAAATGGCTGGACCTCTTATACACTTGATGGTGGTTTAAGTTGCCAGTACGAACATAGTATTGCAATTACCAATGAAGGTCCGCTTTTATTGACTTCTCAAGGAGAAGAAGGGACGTACTAATACGTGTAGAGCGTAAATGATAGGAGGCGTAATACGATGCTCGCTTTTTTAAAAAAAGAAGGAGTCCAGCGGTTTGCCACGACGGTTCGAAAAAAAATTAAAGATTCTGAAATGACTCAAAGTTCGATTGTGATTGCCTATTATTTGTTACTTTCTTTGTTTCCACTTTTAATCGCAATAGGAAACATCTTACCTTATTTAAATATTGATCCGAATACGGTTTTGCCTTATGTCCAAGAAGTCATTCCTCCGTCAATTTATGAATTTTTAAGTCCGGCGATTTTAGATTTATTGACACAGGGTTCAGGAAGTCTCTTGTCTGTTTCTGCTTTATTAACGATTTGGTCAGCGAGCGCAAGTATGAATGCTTTACAGTTGGCTTTTAATAAGGCCTATGATGTTTCGAAGGATGGAAACTTTATCATTAGACGTATAATCTCAATTTTAACAATGTTTGCGTTATTATTTGGGATTGTAGGTATGACTTTGATTTTAGGATCAGGTAAGCTTATTTTAGATAAATTACAACCCATATTTTTATTTTCTGAACAAATTATCACGACTTTCCAAACGCTCAAATGGCCTCTAACCATTACGATTCTACTAACATTGATGCTCGTTATTTATACTATTATTCCAAACGTCAAATTACGCATTCGATCGATTGTACCAGGAGCTGTGTTTGCAACAATTGGTTGGATGGCTCTGTCCCAAGTTTTTGGGATTTATGCGCAATTTTTCGCCAGTCGGCTTAGCGGCTATCAAATTATTGGAAGTTTTATCGTTTTGATGATTTGGCTAAATTTTGCAGCCCTCATTTTGGTCTTGGGAGCGATTATTAACGCTGTAATTGAAGAATCGATTGCCGGAAAGCTCGAGGAACGAGTTATCACAACGAGTGCGCTCTCAAAGAAAATAAAGGAAAAATTGAAAAATTAACATGAAAGAGAGAAATTAGATGGGATTCACTTTTCAGTTCATTATACGATTATTTCTCACGATGTTGTTATCACTCGTTTTAACACCAATTATTAAAATTTTCGCCTTTAAAATAGGAGCTACCGATGCTCCAAGCGAAAGAAGAATTAATCAAACCACGATGCCAACAGCGGGTGGTTTAGTAATCTTCATTTCTTTTACGGTAGTTGCTATATTTGAAAGTTGGGCGACACCGGATTTTGAGCGGACAATGTGGATACTAATCAGTGCGGCAGTTGTCGTTTTAACGGGATTAATTGATGATATAAAGGAATTAACACCGAAACAAAAAACGTTAGGAATTACGATAGGAGCTTTGATTATTTACTATTTGGCAGATATTGGCTTTCATACGATAAATATTCCCTTCATAGGAACATTTCAACTAGGATGGCTGAGTTTACCGATGACACTCATCTGGATTTTGGCGATTACAAATGCGGTTAATTTAATCGATGGTCTCGATGGGTTAGCTGCAGGAGTTTCAATGATTGCCCTAGCAACCATCGGCTTAGTGAGTTATTTCTTTTTACCAGGTTATGGTGTCTTTTTAGCTATCTTAATCTTTTCGCTAATTGCTGCCATAGTCGGATTTTTCCCGTATAATTTCCATCCTGCTACTATTTATTTGGGTGATACCGGAGCGCTTTTTTTAGGCTTCATGATCGCGGTATTTTCATTACAGGGACTAAAAAATGCCACGTTTATTTCCGTTTTAACACCGATGTTTATTTTAGGGGTACCGATTACCGATACGGTCTATGCTATGATTCGACGAATGTTTAATAAACAGCCAATTTCATCCCCAGATAAAATGCATTTGCATCATCGCTTGTTATCTTTAGGTTTTACCCATCGGGGAGCAGTTTTGACGATTTATGCGATGGCTTTGGCTTTTTCTTTCATTGCCTTGCTGATGAACCATGCAAGCACATCTGCAACTATTTTATTAATTATCGCCACAGTTATAGGACTGGAGTTATTTATTGAGTTAATCGGACTCGTTGGTGAAAATCGTCAACCGCTAATGCAAACATTGAAATTTATTGGGAATCGTCGTTATCGACAAGAAATTTTAAATAAACGAAAAAAATGAAAACATGCTCCATGTGTTTTTATTTTTTTTCGAGAAGAATGCTTAATTTTTGAGAAAAATGCTAGAATAGAATTATTGATTTGAAAGGAAGTTAGACAATGAAAAAAATAATGATAAGTATGACTATTGCGTTACTATTAACCTTAACAGCCTGTGGAGCACCAGCTAAAGATAAAACAAATGAAAGTAGCGCAGGTTCAAATGACATAACAACTTTAAAAGTTGGTGTAATGCCCTCAATGGATAATATTCCCTTGATTGTGGCGCACGAACAAGGGTTTGACAAAAAACATGGTATCGAGCTAGATGTTCAAGCGTTCAAATCAGGAAAAGATCGCGATGCAGCATTCCAAGCAGGGGCTGTTGATAGTATTAACGCTGATTTAGTTGGAGTAGCCGCTTATATTCAAGCAGGTATTGATGTAAAAATTATGAGTGCAACACAAGGTCAATTTGATTTAATCTCAACTGCTGAAGTGAAAGAAGTTGCTGATCTAAAAGGAAAAGAAGTTGTAGTACTAAAAAATCAAGGTCCTGAATTTGCGACTGAAGAATTTTTGAAACAAGTAAATTTAACGGGTGAAGACGTCAAAATGGTCGATGTTCCTCAAGTCCCGAGTCGTGTGGAATTGTTGAGCAACAATCAAGCATCTGCCGCTATTTTACCAGAACCATTTGTGACAATGACCACTGCGCAAGGGATGAATAATTTAGGTTCAACTTTGGATTTAGGCATTAATTTATTTGCTTTAATTGCGACACAAGATGTCATTGATGAAAAATCAATGGCGTTTAAAGGAATGTACGATGCCTATAATGACGCTGTACAGTGGATGAAAGAAAACGATCAAGAAGCGTATATCCAATTATTTATTGACGAAATTGGTTTTCCAGAAACGCTGAAAGAGCAAATTGTGATTCCAGAATATAAAGAAGCTTTTCAAGCGAGTGAAGAAGATATCACCCGAGCTTTTGATTGGGCAAAAACGAAAGGCTTGCTTGAAAAAGATGTGCTTGCGAAAGATGTATTAAGCGATGTCTACTTTAAATAATCGTTATCAAGCAAAGGGACTATCGTATAAAATTGCAGATCAGTTGATTTTAAAAAATATTTCTTTTGAATTAGCAGAAGGTGAAATTTACAGTCTGATTGGTCCTTCCGGCGCAGGGAAAACAACCTTGCTTTCCTTGCTGGGGGGATTAAAGCAACCAACAACTGGAGAGTTGGTTGCTAATCAAGGGCCAGTCGGGAATCAAAAAGTTGCTTTCGTGCCACAAGATTACGGTCTCTTGCCGTGGCAAACGGTCGAAAAAGCAGTGATTACAGGTGCAAAATTAAGCCGGAAACAATCATTAACGGCAGCAAATTTATTAGAAGTTGAAGATTTATTGCAACAAATGAATCTTTTTGAACACCGTAAAAAATATCCCAATCAATTAAGCGGTGGACAAAAGCAACGGGTAGCGATTGCACGTGGTTTTGCGACATGCGCCGATTTATTGTTAATGGATGAACCTTTTTCAGCACTGGATGCTTTTACACGAGAAAAAGCGCAGCAATTGTTTTTAACACGTTGGCAAAAAAATAAACCGTTAACCGTTTTTGTTACGCATGATATTGAGGAAGCCATATTACTTTCCGATAAAATTATCGTGTTATCAGCTAATCCAGGGGAAATTACACAAATCGTCTCCTCACCGTTTGCAGACAAAATGAACTTGGCTGAAAATCGCCAATCAATGGCTTTATTTGAACTCACAAATGTCTTGAGAGGGGCGATTGGCGAATGAAAAAAGATGGAGTGAAACGACTGCTTGGTGGTTTCTTAGCAATAGGCTTGTTTTTAATTGTCTGGTGGATCGGTCATCAAGTATTACAAAAGCCACTACTGCCGTCACCAATTGAAGTTTTAAAACGTATTCCTAGCTTGTATGAAAAAGAAATTTTAATCCACCTACAAGTTAGTAGTTACCGAATCTTTTTAGGGATGCTTTACGCCTTAGTTGGAGGGTTCTTTTTAGGTTTATTAATGGGCAGCTTACCGAAGTGGAAGTATTTTTTTGATCCATTAATCTACTTAACGTATCCAATCCCTAAAATGGCGCTCTTACCGATTGTGATGTTACTCGGAGGCTTAGGCGATGGTTCAAAAATTACGATGATTGTCTTAATTGTTTTGCCGCAAATTACCATTTCAGTACGTGATGCGGTCAGAAATATTCCAAGTAATTACTATGATGTCTATCGATTAATCCAAGCATCTAAATGGCAACAATTTCGCAATATTACTTTTCCAGCAACATTGCCGGGTATCATTAGTGGTGCACGAGTTTCTTTAGGAACAGCCATCTCGATTTTGTTTTTTACGGAAAATTATGGAACGGAGTATGGTATGGGCTATTTTATTATGGACTCATGGACACGAATGGACTACGGTGCAATGTATGCCGGTATTTTAATTTTAAGTGGATTTGGTCTGCTTTTATTTTTACTCCTCGATTTATTTTCGTGGTGGATTTGTAAATGGCAACGAACGACTGATTAGACGTAAAGTCACAGCTAAAGTGCTGTGGCTTTTTTTAGATTGACGAATGAAATAGAAAACACTTATACTAAAAATGAAACATGGCATAATGGTTCCACATGGCAGTGTTGCGATAGAGCCTCAGAAAGTCCTGGGAACGGAAAAATATCTGCAGCTTGGTTCGATTGTTTTAAAAGCACAAGAAAAATATAAAAGCGAAAACATTTACCAATTGGTTGTTAATTAATTGATTTTAAGAGTGTAATTCATTTTTTTGACAAAATATGATTACAAGTGTAAATTAAATGTATTAAGAATCAAGGAGCCGATAGTGCATGAGTACAGAAGAAGCAATTAAAATTAGTGAAGCAGAATGGGAAATCATGCGTGTTGTTTGGACATTAGAAGAAGCCGATGCCGCAACGATTAACGATGTGTTGCATGAAAAAATGCAGTGGAAATTTGCGACGGTAAAAACATTACTTGGCCGCTTAGTTAAAAAAGAGGCGTTAAAAACGCGTCAAGTTGGCAAAAAATTTTTCTATTCGGCAACGATTAGTGAAGAAAAATCCATTCATGAAGCGACCCAAGAGTTATTTTCACGTATTTGTGCGACACGTATGGCTGAAAATTTAGCCCAAATGATTGAAGAAGTACAATTAACACCGAGCGATGTGGAACAATTAATACAAACGTTGAAAAATAAAAAGACAGTGGAAAAGATTATTTGTAATTGTATTCCAGGTCAGTGCCAATGCCATCGTAATTCGGGGAAATAGTATAGAAGCCATAGAAAGACTCTCGATTTATGCTATAATAAGAAGGCGAATGAAGGAGTGAATAAAGTGACGTTAAAAAAATTAGAAGTTCCTACAACCTCGATTACCGAAGTAAAAAAATCACCAATGGATGTTTTCCAACAAGCACGAGATACTGGCACAGGGGTCTACGTCTTTAATCGTGAGAAGATTGCGGGAGTCATGTTAACGCAAGAACAATACGAGAACTTGCTACAAGAATTAGCTGACAAACGTCAACAAGTGAGTGCTGCTGTTTCTACTGAAGAGGTTATCTCTACCGAAGAAGAAGTAGTGACAGAGTCTAAAGAACCGCTAATTGAAGGATTAGAGGATCTATACCATGAAATTCGTCGTTTGATTGTAACGGGAAGTTTAATGTCAGCTAAAATTTTAGATGAGCGTATGGTTGCGCTTGGCTTTATTACGAAGAAGAGTGGTTTTGGTGGTGTTCTAGCGATGATTGAAGAACTAAAAGAATCCGGTAAGATGATTTATCATTTACGTCGTCGACCAGATGGTAAGAACATCGTGGCTGAAGTCATCGGTGAACCCGATAATCAAAGTCAATTATTTGATAAAGTAATTGTTAAAAGAATTCATTTAAGAGAAGAATAACGAACAAAGAGCAGATAGCTGATGTCAATTGTCAGTTATCCTGCCTCTTTTTTTGTTGGATTGGATAAAAAAGTCGCAATAGTCTGTCTATTTATGGTAAGATAACAGAAATTAACTTTTTGGAGGGCTCACGATGAACAAATTACAACAACGTTTTAATCCGCAAGTCAATCAAATTGCGGTTTCGCTCATCCGTCAATTTGATGAACGTGTTTCAAGTATTCCTAATATTTTACGTTTAACGCTAGGTGAACCTGACTTCAATACCGCAGAGGCAGTCAAAACCTCTGGTATTTTAGCGATTGAACAAAATTTCAGCCATTATACAGGGATGGCCGGATTACCAGAAGTTCGTGAGGCGGCTTGTGCATTTGTTCAAAAAAAATACCAACTGTCTTACGATTGGCAAACAGAAGCGATTGTGACGGTTGGTGGAACAGAAGCTATCTCGGCAGCTTTGTTAAGTATTTTAGAACCAGGAGATAAAGTGTTATTGCCCGCACCCGTTTATCCTGGTTATGCACCAGTCATTACTTTGGCCAATGCACAAATGATTGATATGGATACGAGCCAAGATGGTTTTGTTTTGACACCGGAAGTTTTAGAAGCAAGTTTAAAAGAACATGGCGATGCGGTTAAAGCGGTTATTTTAAACTATCCAAGTAATCCAACAGGCGTAACTTATACACGTGAAGAAGTCAAAGCATTGGCTAACGTCTTAGCGAAATACAACGTCTTTGTTTTAAGTGATGAAATCTATAGTGAGCTGATTTATGACGGGGCTCACACATCAATTGCAGAATTTATTCCGGAACAAACGATTTTAATCAATGGTTTGTCGAAATCGCATGCGATGACAGGCTGGCGAATTGGTTTTATTTTTGCACCGAAAGAATTAACTAAGGAGATTATAAAAGTCCATCAATATTTGGTGACGGCTGCAAGTACAATCTCGCAAAAAGCAGCCTATACAGCTTTAACAACTAGTATCGACGAAGGACAAAAAGTCAAAAAAGAATATAAAGTCCGCCGAGATTTTGTTTATAGTAAAATGATTGCAATGGGGTTTGAAGTTGCCAAACCATCTGGTGCCTTCTATATCTTTGCTAAAATACCAACGAACTTTAATCAAAACTCAATGGAATTTTGTGTCGATGTTGCTGAAAAAGTACAGTTGGCAGTAATTCCCGGCGTGGCTTTCGGTCAAGCCGGCGAGGGGTATATCAGAATTAGTTATGCGGCAAGTATGGAACAATTAGAAGAAGCGATGAAACGTTTAAAAAATTATATGAGTCAAAAAGGTTAGTACAAAAAGACGTGACTGAGGGTCACGTCTTTTTCATTTAAAGATGTACAGCGTTTTCGGTTGCATTCTTTACATTTTCTTTACACTATCCGTGTGAATCTTAACATTGAATCTAACGAATGTTTACAGATACTTGATAAACTAGGTTTGTAGTTAAGAAGGAGGAAGAAATTCACATGAAAAAAGTTAGTTTATTTTTATTCGCAATCGCAGCATTAGCAGCAGGGTGTGCCGGTAATGGTAATACAGATAGTAGCCAAGGAAGTTCAGATACATCAAATAAAAACAATGAACCAGTAAAAATTGTTGCGGTAGGATCAACAGCCTTACAACCACTTGTTGATAGTGCTGCAGTTAAATTCCAAGAAGCAAATCCCAATTATGAAATTTCAGTCCAAGGTGGCGGAAGTGGAACCGGTTTAAGCCAAGTTTCAACAGGTAGCGTTACGATTGGAAATTCCGATGTTTTTGCGGAAGAAAAAGAAGGCATTGTCGCTGCTGATTTAGTCGATCATTTAGTAGCCGTTGTCGGTATGGCACCAGTTGTCCATAAAGAAGTCGGTGTCACAGACATTACTCAAGATCAATTGATTGATATCTTTACAGGAAAAGTAACAAACTGGAAAGAAGTTGGCGGAGCAGATCAAGAAATTTTAGTTGTTAACCGTGCATCAGGAAGTGGAACACGTGCAACTTTTGAGCAATTTGGTTTAAAGGGTGAAGTTGGAATTCAATCACAGGAACAAGATTCTTCAGGAACGGTTAAAAAAATTGTTGCAGAAACACCAGGGGCGATAAGCTACTTAGCATTATCGTACCTAGACGATTCCCTTCAAGCGTTATCGTTAGACGGTGTTAAACCTTCTGTTGAAACGATCCAAACCAATGATTGGAAAATCTGGTCTTATCAACACGCCTATACAAAAGGCGAGCCAACACCAGAAGTCAAAGTCTTCTTAGATTATTTATTATCAGACGATGTTCAAAAAGACATTATCAATGACTTAGGCTACATCGCTATCACCGATATGAAAGTAGAAAGAGCAGCCGACGGAATCGTAAAATAAAGGTTATTATTAAGGCGTTAAATGATGAGAGTTAAGCTGTAGCTTGAAAAAATGGTTTTTTCATTTTATTCAAGCAAGCTTAACTCCGAATCATTGCCGCAATAATACCG
>DXBN01000140.1 GCA_019116505.1 Candidatus Enterococcus avicola
CGAATGTTTGTTCGTTTTTTCTTGCTTTTTGAAAAAAAAAAAAGCTATGATAAGGTTACGAATTATAAAACCAATACAATTAAACATAAATCAGAAGTTTTAAATGAGGAGGAAAATTAAGTGGCAGATGATCGTAAAGCAGCCTTAGATGCAGCGCTTAAAAAAATTGAGAAAAGCTTTGGTAAAGGCTCAGTCATGAAACTAGGAGAAAAAGCGGATCAACGTATTTCAACAATTCCAAGTGGTTCTTTAGCATTGGATGTTGCCTTAGGTGTAGGTGGGTATCCAAGAGGGCGTATTATTGAAGTTTATGGACCTGAAAGTTCAGGTAAAACAACAGTCGCACTGCATGCTGTGGCAGAAGTACAAAAAAATGGTGGAACAGCAGCTTTTATTGATGCTGAGCACGCATTAGATCCACTTTATGCTGAAAAATTAGGAGTTAACATCGATGAATTACTATTATCACAACCAGATACTGGTGAACAAGGCTTAGAAATTGCCGATGCTTTAGTTTCAAGTGGTGCCGTTGATATTATTGTTATTGACTCGGTCGCAGCTTTAGTGCCACGCGCAGAGATTGATGGCGAAATGGGAGCATCTCACGTTGGTTTACAAGCACGCCTAATGTCGCAAGCATTGCGTAAATTATCTGGAACAATCAATAAGACGAAGACAATTGCTATTTTCATTAACCAAATTCGTGAAAAAGTTGGTGTAATGTTTGGAAATCCAGAAGTAACACCAGGTGGACGTGCATTAAAATTCTACGCAACGGTTCGTTTAGAAGTCCGTCGTTCAGAGCAATTAAAATCAGGTACAGATATTGTCGGTAACCGTACAAAAATCAAAGTCGTTAAAAACAAAGTTGCGCCACCATTTAAAATTGCAGAAGTTGATATTATGTATGGCGAAGGAATTTCTCAAGTTGGGGAATTACTTGATATGGCCGCTGAAAAGGATATTATTGATAAGAGCGGTGCTTGGTATTCATATAAAGAAGATCGTATCGGCCAAGGTCGTGAGAACGTTAAGAATTATATGAAAGAACATCCAGAAATGGTTGCTGAAGTTTCTGCACGAGTTCGTGATGCTTACGGTATCGGAACAGGTGAGACACTAGTTGAAGAAGAGGTTCAAGAAGAATTGAATTTCGAAGACAAAGAATAATAATAACTTGTAAAGAGTCGTGCAGAAATTGCTACGGCTCTTTCTTTCAAGTATTTACCTAAGTAAAGGCTCGCATTGGCTAAAAGACAAGGTTACGCCTTTTTTAAGTTGACACTTACTAGGATAAACATTAGAATAAAATTGTGTCTTACACACATATGCAAGTAGGCATATTGATAATTGATTATTTTTTGGTTTATCAAAAAACTACAAAAGTTTGAAAAATAAAAAGAAGATAGTATGGAGGTGAATCACCAATGGGATTAAATATTCTCCTCGCTATCGTCGGTTTAGCTGTCGGTCTAGGTTTAGGGTTAATGTATGCCAATAAGGAAAAAGCACGTAGAGAACAAGAGCTATTAGTCGCAAACAAAACAGCGGAAGCAATTGTCAGCACGGCAGAAAAAGATGCAGAAACTTTAAGAAAAGAAGCGTTACTAGAAGCTAAAGAAGAAAATCAGAAGTATCGTTCAGAAATTGAAAGTGAGTTGAAGGAAAGTCGAATTGAATTAAAAACACAAGAAAATCGCTTACTACAAAAAGAACAATTACTAGATAGAAAAGATGATTCTTTAGATAAACGTGAACAAACACTAGTTGGAAAAGAAGCCAAATTAGGTGACCAACAGCAATTAATTGATGAGCGAGAAAAAGAAGTAGCCATCTTAATTGAAGAACAAGTAAAAGAATTAGCAAGAATCGCTGCTTTATCAAAAGATGAAGCCAAAGCAATCATCATGAAAGAAACAGAAGAAGAATTGAGTCATGAGTTAACATTAATGGTGAAAGAATCTGAAAGAAAAGCGAAGGAAGAAGCGGATCGTAAAGCGAAAAACTTACTTTCATTAGCGATTCAACGCAGTGCAGCCGACCAAGTTTCTGAAACAACCGTTTCGGTAGTCACTTTACCAAATGATGAGATGAAAGGTCGCATCATTGGTCGAGAAGGACGTAACATTCGTACGCTAGAAACATTAACAGGTATTGATTTAATTATTGATGATACACCAGAAGCAGTCGTTTTATCGGGATTTGATCCAATTCGTCGTGAGATTGCTCGAATGACTTTGGAAAAATTAATCCAAGATGGACGGATTCATCCAGCTCGGATTGAAGAAACCGTTGAAAAATCTCGTAAGGAAATGGATGAACGGATTCGTGAGTATGGTGAACAAGCAGCCTTTGAAGTAGGCGCTCATACGCTACATCCGGATTTAATCAAAATATTAGGTCGTTTACGCTTTAGAACAAGTTATGGTCAAAATGTTTTAAAACACTCACTGGAAGTTGCACGCTTAACGGGTGTCTTAGCAGCTGAGTTAGGAGAAGACGTCGCATTAGCCAAACGAGCAGGTTTATTACACGACATTGGAAAAGCGCTTGATCATGAAGTTGAAGGTTCTCACGTTCAAATTGGTGCAGAACTTGCAGCGAAATACAAAGAAAATAAAACGGTAATTAATGCTATCGCATCTCACCACGGAGATACGGAACCGACATCAATTATTTCAGTCTTGGTTGCAGCTGCCGATGCTCTATCTGCTGCTCGCCCAGGAGCACGTAGTGAGTCACTTGAAAACTATATTAAACGTCTGCAAAACTTAGAAAGTATTTCAAATAGTTTTTCCGGGGTTGATTACAGTTTTGCGGTTCAAGCTGGACGTGAAGTTCGCGTCATGGTTAAACCAACTGAGATTAGTGATTTAGATGCGGTACGTTTAGTTCGTGATATTCGTAAGAAGATTGAAGACGAACTCGACTACCCAGGAAACATTAAAGTTACCGTTATCCGCGAAACAAGAGCAACGGATTACGCGAAATAAACCAAAAAAGAAGCCCGTAAAGGCTTCTTTTTTGGTTGTATAAAGACTAAACTTTTTTACGTCTGGCAAAATCAACAAAGCGGAATTTATCGAGGCGATGAATCGCTTCAGAATATTCGAAACAGCGAGTATCCTCTAAATAAACCAAACTTCTAACCACCACTACATGTGTATCGGTCATAGCTAAAGACATTAGCTCACGCAATTCACTAGTAACCGGCTCAACAACAATTTCCTTTCGGGCGTATGCAATATCCAAGCCTAAATCATTTTCAAAATAAGCATAAATGGAATCTTTCGCTTTTTCAACAGGCAATTCAGGAATGATTTCTGTCAATAAATAGTCTTTATCAACTAAGACAACTTGTCCATCGATTTTGCGTTGACGAACAAGATGCCAGACTTCAGTATCTAGTGGCCAATCGGTAATTTTTTGCAATTTTTCATTGACCGATTTTTTTTCTAATGTAACCACAGTTGTTTCATTTGGGATGTTTTGAGTTTCTTGTAGCTCGCGAAAACTAGTCAAACCAGAGATTGGAAATTCAAAGCGATTGACATCTAATACAATCGATCCTTTGCCTTGTTTCTTTTGAATATAACCAGCGTTACGTAATAAATTTAAAGCTTTACGTACTGTTTCACGTGAAACACCATAAATTTGAATTAATTGGTTTTCACTAGGTAATAGACTGTGAGAAGGGTATTCTCCTGCTAAAATTTTTTGTTCTAAATCTAAAAAAATTTCTTTGAATTTGTTCATAAGCTCCCTCTTTATCTTGTTGTTTTTTCAATGATAAAAGGATTATTTTGCTAAAAGTGTGTCAATTGATAACTCATCTAAACGATGGACAAGAATATCGGCACCATGAAGCTCTTCACCGGACAGGACACCAACAGCGTACATACCTGCTGCTTTAATCCCATCAAGACCCGCTTGAGCATCCTCAAATCCAATTGCTTCATCGGGCTTAATACATAACATTTCTGCAGCTTTTAAGAAGATCTCAGGGTCTGGTTTGCCATTTTTCAAGGTTGCTGGATCGACAACAATTTGGAATTCATCAGCAACGTCTAATTTTTCTAGAATAAAAGGCGCATTTCGTGAAGCAGAAGCAATGGCACATGGAATTTGCTTTTCTTTTGCTGCAGTTAAGAATTCTTTTACTCCCGGTAATAAATCGGCGGGTGTTAGTTGTTGTAGAAGTTCAACATAATGCGTGTTTTTTTGATGAGCTAAAGCTTCTTTTTCACTTAAAGTAAAAGCATCACTTTTATTTCCGTGGGCCAAAATTCTTTCTAAAGAATCCATTCGACTAATCCCTTTTAATTGTTCATTAAATACGATATCAATCTCGATGTCAATGGTCTCTGCCAAATCTTTCCATGCTAAGTAATGGAACTTGGCAGTATCGGTAATTACGCCGTCTAAATCAAAAATAAATCCTTTTTTCATGAGTAACGTCTCCTTAATATGTCTGTGTAGTTGTTTGGTTTTTGGTTAGTGCAATCGTTTGTTGGTTTAATTCAATCGTGCAGTCTTGTGTTGCGGTAATCGTTAAGGCTGATTTTGTCATTGATACACGGAAATCAATTTGTTTCCAATAAAAAGAAAATTGAATGCTGTCCCAATGTTTTGGTAATTTTGGTTGAAACTGGACTTTGTTTTGACGCAAATCAAGTCCCGCAAAAGTACTAAGAGGAATCCAAAGTGTGGCAGCCATGACACCGGCATGAATTCCTTCAGCTGTGGTGCCGCCTTGAATGTCACGATAATCAGACCCTAAAGCTTCTTTAAATAATTGCCAAGCAAAGTCATCTTGATCTACCATGGAAGCCAGTTGTGCGTGGACGACACGGGATAATGTGGAACCATGGGATGTTCGTTTTAAGTAGTAGTCGAGATTTTTTTCAACATAGTCACTTGGTAATGAATAATTTAAGTCGGTTAAAATTTGATCAACTTGTGCTTTAGCAAAGTTATAGAAAATCATTAAAGTGTCGGCTTGTTTAGCAACTTTATAAGTATCAGCTGATTTTCCTTCGGCGTTTAAAATACGATCCATCCGATAAATGTTACCATATTTTTCTCGGTAGGCTTCCCAATCGAGTTCTTTTAAATCAAAGTAACCAGAAAATTGGGCAATCACGCCATCGGAATCGATTTCGAGCGTTAAGCGTTGTTTTATTTGTTCAAGTTGTTCAATAAAATCATCAGGAACTTCCGTTTTGATTAAGAGTTCACGAAAATCTGCTTCATTAAAATCGTTTTGTAAGGATTGGATCGTTTCAAAGAGCCAAACGACCATCATATTAGTATAGGCATTGTCGGTGAGGCCACCTTTTTCAGCATCCGGATAACTTTCATGGAACTCATCGGGTCCCATAACACCAGGAATAGAATAACGATGTGTTGTTTCATTGTAGACAACCGTACTTTGCCAAAAATGAGCAATCTCTAGCAACATTTCTAAACCATACTGTAACATAAATTCTTTATCATCCGTTTGATTATAGTACTGCCAAACGTTATAAGCGACGGCTAAAGAAACGTGACGTTGTAAACGACTATGATCTTCTTTCCATTTTCCACTAATTGGATTTAAGTGGAGTTTTTGCGATTGCTCTGTACCATCTAGACCAGATTGCCATGGGTACATACTCCCTTGATAGCCGGCTTCGCGTGCATTGATTTTCGCTTGTGGTAAACGTCGATAACGATACATTAAGAGTTCTTTGGCAGTTTCTGGGAAGTGAGCAAGGTAAAAAGGCATAATAAACAGTTCATCCCAAAAGATATGTCCTCGATAAGCTTCTCCGTGTAAGCCGCGTGCCGTCACACTAGCATCTAAGTTTTTGTTGGCATTTGGTGAGGCTGATGCTAATACATGATACGTATGGAGATTAAGTAGTTTTTGTGACATTAGATCACCTTCAACGACAATCGCCGCACGTTCCCACAATTGTTCCCAAGCGAGTTTCGATGCTTGATAAGCGGTGGTAAAATCTGCATAATCTTGCGTCCAACTCACTTCAGGTAGAGCTTCTTCCTTCCGGTATTGTTGTGTTGTTGTAGTACGTTCAAACGTATAGCTTTGATTTTTTTCAGCCATAAATTGGAGTTTTTGTGTTAATTTTTGATCCTCCATATCACTAGTCAAATGATCAATTAAAACATCATTACTACGTAACGTTCCTTGTTGAACAATTGTGATTTTTGATTCTTTTGTCCGAGTCATTAATAAAAAGTCATTCTCACGTTGCTCAAGAGTAAGGACATCTAAATGTTTTTGATTTAATTCACGGTAGCGAGCAACATTGTAGTTATAGACGTCGCCGTCAACTTCTGTGATAAGGGTCATTTCACCTGAAAAATTCAAAGGTGTAACCGTATAGGAGACATGTGTTTCGTGAACATTCTTCATACTAACAAAGCGTTTCGTATGAAGTGCGATTTGTTTTCCTTGTGATAGTTCGACCGTTGCCCAACTTTTAAAAAGGCCTGTTTTTAAGTTTAATTCACGTGTTAATGAGTGAAGTTGTCCTTTTGAAAAGTCAAACCGTTCCTCATCAACACAAATCGTCATTTTTTGAACATTCGGAGTATTGACGAAGTCTTCGTTGGCAATCATTTGTCCGCTAACTTCTGAATAGGCGGTATTATAAAGACTAGCCAAGTAAGTAGCAGGATAATGGTCTTCACTAATGGCCATTTCAGGGGTTGTTCCGCGAATGCCCATAAATCCATTCCCAACGGTTAAGAGTGATTCGACAGAGTATTCATCTTTTCCAGGAGTGTAGCCTTCATAAGTAATTTTCCAAGGGATCTCACGCGTTTTTTCTAACAATTGATTGGCTTCTCCAATTACAAAGGGGCGATTTAATTTTTCTGTTAGGTAGTCAGCGAGCTCGGATGTCTGTGCTTGTTCGTTTGTAAAAAAAATTTTTTCAGCGATTGTTCCAGCAATTACTCGTTGTTCTTGTAACCAGTTGATTAGGAGCGTGACGTTTTCTAAGTGCCAGTCGGTGACGGTCATTTTTTTCTGATTGCTTAAAAGAGCAATCCATTGGTCTTTTGTTTTCGAGAGGTGTAAAATATTCATAAGAAGAGGCTCCTTTTTTACTTGTCTATACATGTATAGTATATTAAAATGAAAAGGATTTCAAGTAAAAACCCATTTAGATGAGGAATTTATGACTGGAGGCAATGAAAACCTTTGGAAGGCAGTTGGTATTTTTTTTTGAGCTATATATAAAACGCTTGCAAAAATTAAAGTGAACGGTTATGATGAAGTCATACCGAACATGTATATACAATTTGAGGAGGAAAGAAGATGGGAAAGTACGAAAATGATGTTGCCAAGTTACTGGAGTACGTTGGGGGAAAAGATAATATCGCTGCTGTAACACACTGTGTAACTCGAATGCGTTTTGTTTTAAATGATCCCTCACTCGCAGATGAGGAAAAAATTGAGACACTGGCGAGTGTGAAAGGAATGTTTACGAACGCGGGTCAGTTTCAAGTGATTATCGGAAATGACGTTGGGACGTTTTATAATGAATTTACTGAAGTATCTGGAATTGAAGGCGTTTCAAAAGAGCAAAGCAAAAAGATAGCGAAACAAAATCAAAATCCGTTGTAACGAGTAATTGCTGTTCTAGTTGAAATCTTTACACCAATTATTCCAGCGATTATTGTTGGGGGGCTTATTTTAGGTTTCCGGAACGTTTTAGGAGAAATTGATTTTAATGGTGCAACAATTGTCTCACGTTCGGTCTTTTGGAATGGGGTTAATGATTTCTTATGGTTACCTGGAGAAGCCATTTTCCACTTCTTACCAGTTGGAATCACTTGGAGTATCACACGTAAGATGGGCACCACTCAAATTTTAGGTATCATTTTAGGGATTACACTTGTATCTCCGCAATTATTAAATGCTTACGCTGTTCCAGGTACCGCCGCTGCAGATATCCCATTTTGGGATTTTGGCTTGTTCCAATTAGATAAAATTGGTTACCAAGCACAAGTTATTCCTGCAATGTTAGCTGGTTTCTTACTCGCGTACTTGGAGATTTTCTTCAGAAAACGGATACCAGAAGCAGTTTCAATGATTTTTGTTCCATTATTTGCATTATTACCAACAATTATCGTAGCTCATGCAGTTTTAGGACCGGTCGGCTGGTGGTTAGGTGATATCATTTCAAACGTCATCAACGCCGGTTTAACCTCCTCATTCAGTTGGTTGTTTAGTTTCATATTTGGGGCGCTCTACTCGCCACTTGTTATTACAGGACTGCATCATATGAGTAATGCGATTGATATGCAGTTGATTTCATCATTTGGAACAACGAACTTATGGCCAATGATTGCCTTATCAAATATTGCGCAAGGTTCAGCAGTATTGGCAATTATTTTCTTACATCGTGGCAATGAAAGAGAAGAACAAGTTTCGATTCCATCGACGATTTCAGCTTATCTTGGAGTAACGGAGCCTGCGATGTTCGGGATTAACTTGAAATATGTTTATCCATTTGTCGCAGCAATGATTGGTTCAGGATTTGCGGGTATGTTCAATAATATTATGGGTGTACGTGCCAATGCAATCGGAGTTGGAGGATTGCCAGGAATTTTAGCGATTAATCCAAAAGAAGGTGGCGGATGGTTAGCATTCGGTGGGGCAATGGCGATAGCAGTCGTTGTACCAATTATTTTGACAGTTATTTTTGAAAAACAAGGAATCTTTGGTAAAAAAGAAGAAGTAGCTGTAGCGACTGCAGCTGTTACACCGCAAGCAACTCAAACGACTTCAACTGAAAATTCAGCGAATCAAACAACACAAGTCGAACCTTTTTATGCACCAGGTGAAGGAACAATCATCGCTCTAGAATCAGTTAAAGATCCAGTATTTTCAACAAAGATTATGGGCGAAGGTTTTGCTTTACGACCAACGACCAATCAAGTATTTTCACCGGTTAATGGTGAAATTCTTAGCATCTTTGAAACGAAGCATGCAATCGGCATCTTAACAAAAACTGGAGCTGAGATTTTAGTTCATATGGGCTTAGACACAGTTGAATTAAAAGGGGAGCCGTTCAATGTCCATGTGACGGTTGGACAAAATGTTACACCGCAGACATTACTTGCGGATATGGACCTTGAAAAAGTCAAAGCAACTGGCAGAGAAACCGATATTGTAGTTGTGATGACGAACAATGAAAAAATGGCAGACTTCAAATTAGATCATCAAGGAGAATCAACACCGGGGCTAGTTATTGGTGAATATAAAGTCAAAGGTCATTAATGAAATGCAAATATCCAAGAGATAAGTAATTCCCCTGAAAAAATCGTTTTTTGATTGATTCAGGGGAATTGCCTTATTTTCATAGCGTTTACTTCATCAATACTGTTTCAAACAGTTTTTTAGTTAACGAGGTTTTATTGGTTCTGGTCTTTTTTTACTAGAAAATTAAAATTGTACGCAAAGGAAGTCTATGGAGGATTTCTTTGTTAGTACTAAATATGATACAGCTTAAATAGTCAAAGCCTGAGTATCTTTTCTTTCAGAGGAGAGACTCAGGTTTTATTAATTTCTAATCTTAAAGTGTGAATTATTCGCCTTAACTATACAGTTTTTTCTAGCTATGATAGAATAAATCAAATGATTGAATTGATAGGTGATGAGATGGAGATAATAGAGAAAGCACCGGCAAAAATCAATTTAGGTTTAGATGTTCTATATAGGCGCGAATTAGATGGGTATCATGAGTTGGAAATGGTCATGTCGAGTGTCGATTTGTCCGATCGCTTAACGATTGAAGAATTGCCAGAAAATCAAATAGTGGTTGAAACCAATAAAGCTTTTTTGCCAATTGATAAACGAAATAACGTCTATCAGGCAGCTGCAATGTTAAAAGAGCGTTATGGTATTGAGCAGGGAGTTAAAATTTCAATTGAGAAAAAAATCCCTGTGGCAGCTGGTTTAGGCGGTGGTAGTACCGATTGTGCTGCGGCTTTACGTGGGATGAATCGTCTCTGGAATTTAAACTTATCGATGGATCAATTGATTGAAATCGGTGTTGAAATCGGTACGGACGTTCCTTATTGTCTTCATGGTACAACTTCATTTATAGGAGGAAAAGGTGAGATTGTCCGACCCTTAAAGCCAATGCCTCAATGCTGGGTGGTGTTGGTTAAACCGCGTCTCAGTGTGTCGACCCGTAAAATTTTTCAAAAAGTCCAAGATCCAAATCAGTTACAACATCCAGATATGGAGTGTTTGTCACAAGCCATTTTGGATGAAGATTATGAAGCGATGCTACAATATATGGGCAATAGTTTAGAAGATATTACGATTCCTAAATACCCAATTGTACAACAAATCAAGGATCGGATGATTAAATACGGTGCGGATATTGCTTTAATGAGCGGTAGTGGGCCAACAGTTTTTGCTTTATGTCGTCAACATTCACGTGCACAAAGAATTTATAACGGCCTAAAAGGTTTTTGTGATGAAGTGTATTTGGTGCGAACATTAAAATAATAAAAAAAGAAGTTGTTTGAGTAATGTTTTCCCTTGTTGGCAAAAACATTTGAAAAACAGCTTCTTTTTCTTGACGAATAAGAGTGAGTTTGGTAAATTAATCTTCGTGGAACTAAATCGGAATGGTTACGATTTAGAAAAAGGAACAAAAAATAAAAAATAATGACGAGGAAAAGATGAAGAATAGAGTAATTACTGGGATGATTGTCCTGTTTAGTTTATTATTAGTGGCATGCAGTCCCACAAAAGAGAATGAAAAAGAGGATGGGAAAATTCAAGCCATCGCGACTTTTTATCCAATGTACGAGTTTGCAAAAGCAGTTATTGGCGAAGAAGGCGAAGTCGAGTTACTAATTCCTGCGGGAACGGAAGCACATGATTATGAACCTAGTGCAAAAAGTGTCGCTCAAATGAGTGATGCGGATGCGATTATTTATAATAGCCACGCTTTTGAAACATGGATGGAAAATATTTTGTTAAATTTAGATTCAGATAAAACAGTGATGATTGAAGCTAGCCGTAACATTCCGTTACTTTCATTTGAATCCGAGCACGAAGAAGAACATGAAGCAGATCATGAAGAGGCTGGCCATTCACATTCGCACGATGAGGACCCACATGTTTGGTTAGATCCAGTGTTAGCCATGGAGCAAGTTGCTCAAATTCGTGATGATTTGAGTCAAAAATACCCAGAAAAGCAAGAAATTTTCACTGAAAATGCTGCGAATTATTTAACAGAGTTGTCTCGACTAGACCAAGAATACCAAAAAGCGTTCAAAGATGCGACTCAAAGGACTTTTGTGACACAACATTTAGCTTTTTCATATTTAGCTAAGCAATATGGTTTAACTCAAGAATCAATGGTTGGATTGTCATCTGAGGAAGAGCCGACACCGAAGCGTTTAGCCGAATTAAAAAATTTTATTATTGAGCATGAAATTGAATACTTATATTTTGAAGATAACACAGCCGGTAAGATGGCGATGACTTTAGCTGAGGAAACAGGCGTTGAACTGGCTGTACTTTCAACAATTGAGAGTGTTTCCAGCGATCAGCAAGCTGCGGGGAAAACGTACCTTTCGTTAATGGAAGACAATTTAAAAGCGTTGCAGTTAAGCCTACGATAGGAGGAGGAAAATGCGTTATATTGACGTGAAAGATTTAACTTTTTATTACGATGATGAACCAGTCTTAATGGATGTAAATTATCACGTAGATGAAGGTGAATTTGTGATTTTAACTGGCGAAAATGGCGCGGCCAAATCAACTTTGATTCGTTCGACACTGGGCCTTTTAACACCAGCTAAAGGGACAATTGATGTGGCGAAAACAAATGCAAAAGGCGAGAAATTAAGTATTGGCTATATTCCTCAACAAATTGCATCGTTTAATGCGGGTTTTCCGAGTACGGTTTTAGAATTGGTTTGTTCAGGACGTTATCCACGTAATGGCTGGTTTAAAAAATTACAGAAAAAAGACCATGAACATGTTCAAAAAGCGTTAGAATCCGTTGGAATGTGGGAAATGCGTCATAAACGAATTGGTGATTTATCTGGGGGACAAAAACAACGAATTAGTTTAGCAAGAATGTTTGCGACTGATCCTGATTTACTCGTTTTAGATGAGCCAACCACAGGCATGGATGAAGAGTCACGTAAAAATTTTTATCGGCTCTTACGTCACAGTGCCCATCAACATCAAAAAGCAGTATTGATGATTACACATGATCATGAAGATATTAAAGAATTTGCGGATCGCGAAATTCGCTTAGTTAGAAGGGAGGATACTCCATGGCGTTGCTTTCATATGAATTCATGAGAAGAGCCTTGATGGCAGCCGTTTTAATTGCAGGAATAGCGCCAGTCTTGGGTGTTTTTTTAGTGATTCGTCGGCAATCGCTAATGGCCGATACCTTATCACATGTCTCACTAGCAGGGGTAGCTTTAGGATTCTTCTTACACCTAAACCCAACCTTAACAACGGTCATCGTCGTAGTAATTGCGGCTGTTGTTTTAGAATATTTACGAAGCGTTTATAAGACGTATTCAGAAATTGCAACGGCCATCTTAATGTCGGGTGGTTTAGCACTTGCCCTTATTTTAATGAAATTGAGTGAAGGTACATCGACTTTAAGCATGCAATCTTATTTATTTGGTTCGATTATTACGATTACACAAGAACAAGTTTGGTTGTTAGCTGGTTTATTTATCGTATCACTCATCGCATTGATTTTATTTAAAAAGCCAATGTATGTCTTGACGTTTGATGAGGATACGGCTCATGTGGACGGGTTACCGGTTCGTTTAATGTCAATCATCTTTAATGCATTAACTGGTGTTGCGATTGCAGTGATGATTCCGATTGCGGGAGCTTTGTTAATTTCAGCAATTATGGTTTTACCGGCAGCAATTAGTATGCGTTTAGGAAAAAGTTTTAATCTTGTAATCTTAATTAGTATTTTTATTGGTTTAATTGGCATGGTCAGCGGTCTGACAACTTCCTTTTATTTAGATACACCACCGGGAGCTACAATCACGCTAATTTTTATTTTGTTATTCTTAATTGTTAGTGTGTCTCGCCGATTATTCTTCTTTTATAAGAAGAACCAAAGAGTTTGATGAGAAAGAGAAGACTTAAAAACGAAGGTTTCTAAGTCTTCTCTTTTTCTTGTTCATAAAATACGAACATTTTTTCTGAAAAAGGGAGATAATACTCGAAATAAGTTGTAAAACACGATATAATAACTATGAAGAAAATAGAGGAGTTGAATTTTTTGAAAATACGTCGTAGTGAGCGCTTAATAGACATGACACATTATTTATTGGAAAATCCACATAAATTAATTTCATTAACTTATTTTGCGAAAAGATATGCATCTGCAAAATCATCGATTAGTGAAGACTTAGCAATTGTAAAGAAAACATTTCAAGAAAGAGGGACTGGAATTTTAAATACGATTCCAGGTGCTGCAGGTGGTGTGATTTTTATTCCAATGATCACAAAAGAAGCTGCTAGAGAATATATTGAAGCTTTATCAGAGCGCTTGTCAGAACAGGACCGCCTATTACCAGGTGGCTATGTTTATTTATCTGATTTATTAGGCGATCCGGAGTTATTACGCCAAGTGGGTCGCATCATTGCATCGAATTACTTAGATAAGAAAATTGATGCTGTTATGACAATTGCTACAAAAGGTGTGCCAATTGCCCAAGCGGTTGCTTATTACTTAAATGTTCCTTTTGTCATTGTTCGTCGTGATTCAAAAATTACAGAAGGTTCAACAGTTAGTGTGAACTATGTATCGGGATCATCTGAACGTATTGAAAAAATGGAACTTTCAAAACGTAGCTTAAAACGTGGTTCACGTGTATTAGTAGTCGATGATTTCATGAAAGGCGGCGGTACAATTAATGGTATGCAAAGTCTGATTGAGGAGTTTGAAGCGGAATTGGTTGGTGTAACGGTCTTTGCCGAAGGAAACTTTAAAGGCAAGCGTGCTATCGCTGATTACAATTCACTACTATTTGTAGAATCAGTTGATACTCAAACGAAAACAATTGAAGTGGTACCAGGCAATTACTTTAACGATTAACAGTAATTGCAGTGGTATAATGATTTCTAAAAAATATGAAAATAACAATCCCATGGAAGTATTGAACTTCTATGGGATTGTTCGTCTTTATACAGCATGTTAATCTTTTATTGAAAATAGTAGAAAATTAAGCTACACTTAAACAAGCAAAATACGGAAATGGAGTGGTTCTCGTGGAAACACGTTACGCAATTATTCTAGCTGCCGGTAAAGGCACACGAATGAAATCAAAATTATATAAAGTCTTGCATCCAGTTTGTGGCCAGCCAATGGTTGAGCACATTTTACAAAGAGTAACAGATACAAATCCTTCTGAAATTATTACGATTGTCGGTCATGGAGCTGATAAAGTTCAAGCACAATTAGGCGAGCGTAGTGTTTATGCGTTGCAAGAAGCACAACTTGGAACTGGTCATGCGGTTATGCAAGCAGCTGAATTTTTAGAAGGTAAAAAAGGGACGACTTTAGTAATTAGTGGCGACACTCCGTTATTGACAAGTCAAACATTAAATCATTTATTTGAATACCATCAAGGAAAAAATGCTTCTGCGACTATTTTAACAGCGCAAGCGGAAGATCCAACCGGTTATGGTCGCATTATTCGTGACCATGTTGGGATTGTTGATCGAATTGTTGAACAAAAAGATGCAACGATTGAAGAAGCGCGTGTCCAAGAAATTAATACAGGGACATACTGTTTTGATAATGAATTACTTTTTAGTGCTTTAGCGAATTTAAACACCGACAATGCCCAAGGTGAGTATTACTTAACGGATATTGTTGAAATTTTAAAAGCTCAAGGCCATAGTGTAGCAGCTTACCAAACAGAAGATTTCAATGAATCATTAGGTGTCAATGACCGTGTAGCTTTAGCGAATGCGAATCAATTAATGCGTGAACGGATTAATCATCAACATATGATTAATGGTGTCACGTTAGTTGATCCAGCAACGACTTATATTGATACTGGCGTAGTCATTGGTAGTGATACGGTAATTGAAGGCAATGTGACAATCAAAGGGAAAACGGTGATTGGCGAAGATTGTACTGTGACAAATGGTTCACGAATTGTGGATAGTGTGATTGGTGATAATGTCGAAATCAAAGCGTCAGTTGTTGAAGAAACAAGCATTGCTCAAGGCACTGATGTGGGACCTTTTGCACACTTACGTCCAAGCACAGTCCTTGGAGAAAATGTTCATATTGGTAACTTTGTTGAAGTCAAAAAAGCAACGATTGGTCATGGAACGAAAGTTGGGCATTTAACGTATGTTGGTGATGCAACATTAGGTGAAGACATTAATATTGGTTGCGGGGTTGTGTTTGTTAATTATGACGGTAAGAACAAATATCAGACAACCGTTGGCGATCGTAGTTTTATTGGATCAAACGTGAATTTGATTGCACCGGTAACGGTTGATGCAAACACGGTTGTAGCAGCTGGTTCGACAATTACGAAGGATGTTCCTGAGTTTGCGATGGGAATTGCTCGAGCAAAACAAGAGAACAAAGAAGAATTTGCTAAGAAATTTCCGTATTTCCAAGATTTCCAATAATATTACTTGATTTATTAGAAAAAAATGACTACTATTTATGAGGAAGATGATTCAAGTCTGATACATAATTAGTGGTCATTTTTTAATGGAAGGGAAAAGAAAGTGGAGGTTCTCATGTCAAATCATTATTTCGATCCAAGATTAAAAATTTTCGCGTTAAACTCAAATCGACCTTTAGCCGAAAAAATTGCAGCATCTGTTGGAGTAGAACTAGGGAAATGTACGGTCAAACAATTTAGTGATGGTGAAATTCAAGCCAACATTGAAGAAAGTATTCGTGGTGCACACGTTTATATTATTCAATCAACAAGTAGTCCAGTAAATGACAATTTAATGGAGTTACTAATTATGATTGATGCTTTAAAACGTGCGAGTGCAAAAACAATTAACGTCGTAATGCCATACTATGGTTACGCTCGTCAAGATCGTAAAGCGCGTTCACGTGAACCAATCACTGCAAAACTTGTTGCGAATATGCTTGAAATCGCTGGAGCAGACCGTATGGTAACATTAGATTTACATGCCGCTCAAATTCAAGGATTCTTTGATATTCCAGTTGATCATTTAATGGGCGCACCATTAATTGCCAACTATTTCTTAGAAAAAGGAATTGAAGGCGATGATGTTGTGGTTGTTTCACCAGACCATGGTGGTGTGACACGTGCCCGTAAACTAGCACAATTCTTAAAAACACCAATTGCAATCATTGACAAGCGTCGTCCAAAAGCGAACGTTGCTGAAGTGATGAATATTATTGGTCACGTTGAAGGAAAAAC
>DXBN01000141.1 GCA_019116505.1 Candidatus Enterococcus avicola
TTTATTTAATTGTGTCCCTTCGCAAATTAATTATGTAATTAATACGCGCTTTACGATACAACGAGGCTACGCAGTTGAGAGTAAACGAGGCGGCGGCGGTTATATCCGCATCGAAAAAGTCCAAGTTTCGAGTCGACACCAATTCTTGAAACAAGTCAACCAACTATTTGAAAATGAGATAGATGAACGAGATGGGCATGCGATTATCTATCGATTATTTGAAGAAAAACTAATCACAAAGCGTGAAGGAAATTTACTATTAACGATTCTAAGTAAACAAATATTATCAAAATCAAAAGACGAATCAAAAGTTCGCGCATCGATTTTACATGGTGTTTTAGAACGTTTAAGTTATGAAGAGAAGGAGTGAATCTTATGGATGAATTATTTACAGCACGAGCAAAAGCCGTTTTGGCCATCTCTCAAGAAGAAGCCAAATTTTTTAAACACCAGTCTGTAGGATCGGAGCACCTTTTGCTCGCTCTAGTTATTGAGCAAGATGGCATTGCCGGTAAGACATTAAGAGAAATGAACGTCCAAGAAAATGATATTCGTGAGGAAATTGAACACATTACAGGTTATGGTCTAATGAAGGACTACCCTGTTGGTGGATTTTTACCATACTCTCCTCGCGGACGCCAAATTTTTGCATACGCAGGTGACGAAGCCAAGCGTTTAGGGAGTCAACAAATCGGCACGGAACATTTATTACTAGGGATGTTACGTGATGAAGAAATTTTAGCAGCTCGTATTTTATTAAATCTTGGTTTTAGCTTAGCTAAAATGCGTCAATTATTAAATAAAAAAATGGGTATGAGTGAACCTCGTGGTATGGCTGGAAGACGTCAAGGTCAAAAAGGTCCACGTCAAGCGCCACAACAGCCACAAACGGAAGGAACACCTGTTTTAGACTCATTAGCACGCGATTTGACAAAACTAGCTTACGATAAGCGTTTAGATCCTGTCGTTGGGCGTAGTAATGAAGTCCGTCGTTTAATCCAAATTTTAAGTCGTCGGACAAAAAATAATCCTGTACTAGTCGGGGAACCGGGTGTTGGTAAAACAGCGATTGTGGAAGGCTTAGCACAAAAAATTATTGCAGGTGAAGTTCCAAGGGATATGCAAAATAAGCGTTTAATGATGCTTGATATGGGAGGACTTGTAGCGGGTACGAAATACCGTGGCGAGTTTGAAGATCGGATGAAAAAAATCATTGATGAAATTTATCATGACGGACAAGTTATTTTGTTTATTGATGAATTGCATACGTTAATTGGAGCCGGTGGTGCAGAAGGTGCAATCGATGCAGCCAATATTTTAAAACCAGCCTTAGCTCGTGGAGAACTACAAACAATCGGTGCAACAACCCTAGATGAATATCAAAAATATATTGAAAAAGACTCCGCCCTCGAACGTCGTTTTGCTCGCGTACAAGTCGATCAACCCACTGCAGCTGAAGCAGAAGAAATCTTAATAGGTTTACGACCACGCTACGAAGAACACCATGGCGTCAAGATTTTAGACGAAGCTTTACATGCAGCGGTCCAATTGTCAGAGCGCTACATTAATTCCCGTCAATTACCAGATAAAGCGATTGATTTAATGGATGAAGCCGCGGCAAAAGTTCGCTTAGATAAATCAGATGAAGTAGCCGATACTGTACGAATTCAAGCGGAATTATTAGCGTTAACCGAAGCCAAAGAAGCGGCCATTCGCGATCAGGATTTTACGCAAGCTGCTCAAATTCGTGTGAAAGAAAAAGCGCTGGCGAAACGTTTAACTGAAGCAACTTTACTTGAAATGAAAGAAAATGGTGGCTATAAAGATACGGTGACTGAAGAAGATGTGACCGCTGTTGTTTCTCAATGGACGGGTGTACCGTTGCAACAAATGGAGAAAAAAGAAACGGAACGTCTACTCGATTTAGAAAATGTGTTGCATCAACGGGTAGTTGGCCAAGATGAAGCAGTTCGAGCAATTTCTCGAGCGATTCGTCGTGCGAGAAGTGGATTGAAAGATCCGAATCGTCCGATTGGTTCATTTATGTTCTTAGGCCCAACAGGAGTCGGAAAAACCGAGTTAGCTAAAGCATTAGCCGAAGCGATGTTCGGTAGCGAAAATTCGCTGATTCGTGTCGACATGTCTGAGTTTATGGAAAAATACAGTACGAGTCGTTTAATTGGTTCGCCTCCAGGTTATGTTGGCTATGATGAAGGTGGTCAATTAACTGAAAAAGTTCGTTCAAAACCGTATTCAGTTATTTTGTTAGATGAAGTTGAAAAGGCGCATCCTGATGTCTTTAATATTTTATTACAAGTCTTAGATGATGGTCATTTAACCGATGCTAAAGGTCGTAAAGTTGATTTTAGAAATACGATTTTAATTATGACTTCAAATATCGGAGCGACACAATTACGTGAAGAGAAAAATGTTGGTTTTAATGTTGTTGAAACCTCAAAAGATTACAATGCGATGCAAAAACGTATTTTAGAAGAATTGAAAAAAGCTTATCGACCTGAATTCTTAAACCGAATCGATGAAACAATTGTCTTCCGTTCGTTAGAGCAAAAAGAAATTCATCAAATCGTGAAAATTATGAGTCGTTCCATTATTAAACGTTTAGAAGAACAAGATATCCAATTGAAGATTACACCAGCAGCAATTGATGTAATTGGTAAAGCAGGATTTGATCCTGAATATGGTGCCCGTCCAATTCGTCGTGCTTTACAAAAAGAAGTGGAAGACCGACTAAGCGAGGCTCTATTAATGGGGCAAATTCATTTAGGCGATCATGTAACAATTGGCGCTTCAAAAGGTACGATTACACTGAACGTTAAAGAAAAAAAGGTTCAACCAGTAACAAAAGTTGCGTTACAAAAAGTTTAATATAACAAAACATCAAGCGAATCCGATTGGAAGCTTGATGTTTTTTTGTGTAAAAATAACATATGCAAACTTTGTCTTTACCTTTAATCGCTGATTCGTGAACAATAAAACAGTTAGTGGTGGAAATGAAAGAATTAAACATCACAAACAAATAAAAGAATAGCTTGAAA
>DXBN01000142.1 GCA_019116505.1 Candidatus Enterococcus avicola
CTGAATCAAGAAGTACGCAGAAGAGAAAAGATTATTCGCATCTTCCCCAATCAAACATCAGCCAATCGCTTAATTGGAGCCGTTCTTATGGACCTGCATGATGAATGGATTTATTCTTCAAGAAAATACATTAATTTTGATAAGTAGAAATGGTAAAAACATTGTATAGCATTTTACACAGGAGTCTGGACTTGACTAACCGTCGTGTTCAGGTATCAATTTTAACGGTTTAGGGGAAAATAATTTATTTTATAGATATTTTTGATATCATTATGATTTGTAACAGTAACAAAAAAACTAAAAACAGGAAGAAGGATTTTATATGAAAAATGATATGCTTAAAATTGGAACGAAATTTATATTGTTGTTCTCTCTTTTTATGTCTACTGAAGTGTCTATTTTGGCAAACACAGATGCATATTCTCAAACGCAGGATGAATATTTAGTATCTAATCAATACTTTGAAACAGAAAATTCTTATGAGGAATTCTATGAAAATTTATTTAATAAGGAAGAAACTTTTAGTATTGAGATAGGCGAGTCTGATGAAGTTTTAGATTCTATCTCTAAAGCCATTGTGATTCGAGATATTTTGAATATAAAGGCCAGCATAAATAACGATAAAATAACATTAACCTTTTCGAACATAGGAAACACAACGATTACAAGTTATTCAGGTTCCTTAAATATTACAAGTAGTTCAACTAAAAGTGGTTTAACTCCTGTTAAATCGTCTAAAAAAATTAGTTTTCTTAATTTACTTCCTGGACGAACTAAAGAGTATACTTTTGTTTACAGTATGAAATTTACTAGAAATAAATTTGAATTGAAAAATATTACTACCCATAGCAGTGGTAGAAAATATACTGCTACAGAAAATTTTTATAGAAATATATATGATAACAATTTGTCAAGTTGGAATAGGGGAACTTTTGCCAACAAAGCTATGTCCTTAGATTACCATCATAACAAACATCAATCTGAAGTTAGTTCTTCAAATGTAATGAAATACTACTCTCTAGCAGTAAGTGAGAGATCTAGAACAGTAAATACCTCTTTATATAACCAAACTAGGACTGGTACAGGAGGATATAAATATACAAGAAAAGCTAGTCCTAGAAGATATATAATACTATCAGATAAAAATAAATCCGGCGGAAACATCTATAGTTTCGGTGGTAAATAAATAAAATGAGGTGAATATAGTGTCATCAAGTATTGATTTTTCTTTAAGCAGTTCGACAGATTCGAAAAAAGTTATTCAATTCCCTACCTCTTTGTATGATTACATGGAGTATACATTTCTCTGGATAGAGTCTACTTGGGTAGATGACATTACTAGAAAAGGACTAGATTATATGGGTCCCTCGATTATTAGTCACGATATTCCTAAGTTTAAGGAAATACTGATTTCGTGGAAAAATTTATTTTCGTTGGCAACGGAACAATTTGACGTACCCATCGGATATGATTTTGAAACCTCCGAGAGATATAAAGAGACTCTGGATAAATCAAAAACCCTTTATTTAATAGAAAGCTTGATAGTGTTATGTGATTTAGCCATTGAATTAGATGACACTATCACGGTGTACGGTCTTTAAATAGGATTAGACACTAAAATACGAATCCCATGCAGCCTATCGCTCGACATGGGATTCGTATTTTTACTAAAACAGTTCTTTTATTTTCCGTAACTAGGTGATAGTCACTCCTGAGCACTTGTGTTAGCACCTCTTAATCATTATGAAATACTTTTCCTGCGCGTTCATAAAAGGGTTCTTTGACATCATAGACGAAGTTCATATAACGTGCGAGGATGAAAAATAAATCAGACAAGCGATTCACAACTTTAAAGGCATGCAGGTTAATCGGGATGCCATCGCTGACTAACTGGGTAATTTCACGTTCTGCCCGACGCGTGACGGTGCGAGCAATATGAAAATGGCTAGCTAATAAGTGGCCACCTGGTAGCACAAATTTTTCAATTGGTGGAACTTGCTTCGCGTAAGTATCAATTAAACTTTCGACTTCTAATAAATGTTGTTGATTAACAATATAATCACGGATACCCTCAGGAGTTGCTAAATCCGTTCCGATATCAAACAACAAAACTTGCAATTGTAACAACTCTTTTTGAAGCTTAAGGTGTTCATCGGCTAGTTGAGAAATGATTTCGCCAATCCAAGCATTGGTTTCATCGAGACTCCCATAAGCATGAATCCGAGGATCAGACTTCGCTAGTCGTTCACCACCAATAATACTTGTTTTGCCATGATCGCCACTTTTAGTATAGATTTTCACGCGCATAACCTCCTTACAGGCCACATTTTAATTGTACTTTGCAATTGGTACACGTACTGCAACCGCCAATTTCTTCAATCGTTCCTTCTAAACAAATCGGACATTTCTCATTCGTTTCATCTATTTCATGAACAAAATTTTCTGTTTTAATTTCTACAGTCGTAGTCTGATCATTTTCAATCGCTTCTAACGTTAAAACTTGTGAATCACGGCTACCATCAACATAGACCGTGCCGCCTTTTGCACCACCGCTATATAGGTTTTCGTAAATTTTTGCGACTTGTTGAACTGAATAACCACGTGGTGCATTGACCGTCTTCGAAATTGAACTATCTACCCAGCGTTGAATAACACATTGGACATCAACGTGAGCTTCGGGTGTCAATTCCATCGCTGAAACAAAGAATTCTGGTAAATCAGCTTTTGATGCTTGAGGATTATTTTCTAAATATTCTTCAACAATCTCAGCATTGACTTCTATGAATTTCCCTAAACGACCACTACGGAAATAAGAAAATGAGAAATAAGGCTCTAGTCCAGTTGAAACACCCGCCATTGTTCCGGTTGATCCGGTTGGTGCAACCGTTAATAAATGGGAGTTTCGAATACCATGTTCTAAAATACCTTCGCGAATTTCAGTTGGCATTTTTTTCATGTAGCCCGAATCGATGAACCTTTCACGCAATTTTCGTGTTTCGGCATCGGTTTGACCAATTAAGAATGGAAAACTACCTTTTTCTTTGGCTAATTCAATCGATGTTTGATAGGCCGTTACCGCTATTTTTTCAAATACTTGATCAACTAAAGCATTGCCTTCAACAGAACCATACGTTTTTTCACAATAAATTAATAAATCAGCTAAGCCCATAACTCCTAATCCGACACGCCGTTCACCTTTGGCTTGTTTTTCATTTTTATCAAAGAAATAAGGTGTGGCGTCAATCACGTTATCCTGGAAACGGACGCTCGTTTCGACCGCATGCGCGAGCTTTTCAAAGTCCACTGATTTCGTTTCTTTATTGACCATGTGCGCCAAGTTGACTGCCGCTAAGTTGCAGACTGCATAAGGCGTTAACGGTTGTTCGCCACAAGGGTTAGTTGCGACAACTTTTTGACCGTAAGCCGTGGCATTGGTCATTTCGTTGGCGTTATCGATAAAGAAAATACCTGGTTCTGCTGAATAGGTCGCACAAAAAGTAATTAAATCCCATAATTCACGCGCTTTAATTTCTTGATACGTCTTCACCTTACGACCGGTTGCTTCCCACTCGCGCACATCACCGATTTCAGCCCAATTTTGGTCATAATCAGTCATTTGAGTTTCATCATATTGTTCAATTGCTGGAAAACGTAATGCATATGTAGTATCTGCCTCAACCGCATCCATGAAATTTTTCGTTAGACAAACCGAAATATTGGCGCCCGATAGGAATTCACTATTTGTGACGCTATAAGTCCCGCCTTCTTGTAGTTTCATTTTTGCCTCTGCGATAAATGTTTGATTTGCTTCATCTTTAGCAAAATCTGATTGCAATAAGTGTTCTAATGCTGCTTTCTCACTTGGATTAAGTGGGGTAAACTGTAATTTTTCTTCAGCTAAACGGCGAATCGTTGCATTTGATGTCGTTTGAATTAGGTGACGTAAGATGGTTGGATTTTGCATTTTCGCTAAAATAAATTCAAAAATATCTGGGTGCCAATCAGCCATCATAATCATTTGAGCGCCACGACGGCTTCCGCCTTGTTCGACTAAATGGGTCAAGTTTGCTAAATCATTCAACCAAGAAACAGAACCGGAAGATTTACCACTCACCCCACGGACAATCGCCGAACGTGGACGTAACGTTGACCCATTCGTTCCAACGCCGCCCCCACGACTCATAATTTCCATAACTTCCTTACGGTGGTTGGCTAAACCATCGCGAGAATCATGAATGAAAGGCATGACATAGCAGTTGAAGTACGTCACCTGTGAATCCGTACCTGCACCATATAAAACACGTCCTGCTGGAATGAGATTTTGACTGACTAATTGTTCATAGAAAGCATCAAAAGCTGCTGCATATTTTTTAGGTGATTGCTCTTCTTTGGCAATTCCATGCGCGACACGTTTGGCAATTTGCTCGTAATAAAGCTCTAATGGTTTTTCGATTTCAATTATTGGACGAAAAACACGACCCGTACTTGCTTCTTCGCCTGACAAAGCACTACGGAATTCTTCTTCTACTTCAATTTCCACGATATCATCTTGAATAGCGATAACATTTCCTAACCCACGTGCCGGATACTGTGGATCGGGTTTTGTCGTTAAAACGACTAAGTCACCAATAACAAGCGTTTCTCCTGTTGGGTCTTTCGCGGCATAACGATCAAGCATAATTAAACGTGAAATACCGGAAAACTGTTGTTGCATCTCAGCTGTAATCGAATAAATTCCTGGGAATCCAGGAATGATTGTATTTAAATTCTCAATTTTATTTGTTATCATTGAAAACACCCCTTAAAATTCATAAAGCACAATATATAGTATTTATAAACGAATATTACCACTATATATTGTATTTTTCAACATTGACATTTTTACTTTTTTCTGATAAGTGAGAATGATTCTCACTAAGAATGTGGGCTTTTTCGCTATTAAAAGCTATACTAGATACGCATAAATTTTTTATTAAATTTCTGATTATTACTACTTAAATTCGAAAGGAACCAATCACTATTGAAAGCAACCGAACCTTATTACAGACGAAAAATAATTCTCGCTTTATTTCTCAGTGGCCTGTCTGGCTTCATTGATATTTTAGGTTTATTTAGCATCGGCGGCATGTTTTTATCTTTTATGAGCGGCAATTCAACCCGTTTCGCCTTTTATTTAGCCGATGGGCATTTTAAACAAGCCTTCCCTTATTTACTAATTATCTCAGGCTTTGTTTTTGGCGCCTTTTTGGGTGATCAACTTAAAAGTCATTTTCCTAATTATAAATTAATCAGTATCTTATCAGTCGAAACCCTTTTGATTTTAAGTAGCTATATCATGCTGCATTTTACTTTCCCCGGAGAATGGACGCACCTACCTTTAACAATTGCCATGGGATTACAAAATGCGATTCAAATCGAAGTTGGAGATAAAATCGTTGGCCGAACCTTTTTTTCCGGTGTCCTTCATTCACTTGGTGCTTCCTTATCGCAACTCTTACAAAAGAAAACCTCTTGGAAATCACCTGCACTTGATTTATTAATTTGGATTGTGGCTGTCTCCGGTGCTTTTCTGGCAGGTATTCTACAACCGGACATTCCAACGAAAACCTTACTTGGTGGAGTCTCAATCATTTTACTTTTACTCATCTTTTTTATTATAATATTTAGAAGCGTGGAGAAGAAAAATTTTATCACGCTACGCTAATTTAAAGGAGACGAGGAAATGAAACAAGTTTTTCAAGATATTTTATCGTACAACGAAGCTTTTGTAGAAAACAAGGAGTACTTACCCTATCAAACCGATAGCAATCCAAATAAGAAATTAGCGATTTTAACCTGTATGGATAGTCGTTTAACTGAACTATTACCTGCAGCGCTAGGCATTAAAAATGGCGATGCCAAGACCATTAAAAATGCAGGTGGCATGATTACGAGTCCAGTTGGATCAACGATTCGTAGTTTAGTCGTATCGATTTATGCCTTTGATATTAAACAAGTCATGGTCATTGGACATGATGATTGCGGAATGAGCCATGTTGATAATTCTCCTTTACTTGAAAAAATGAAAGACCGTGGGATTTCAAAAGAAGCCTTTGAAACGTTTAATTCGGATAGCTTCGATACCGCCCGCTGGTTGGAAGGTTTTGATAACGTTGAAGAATCCGTTGCTAAAACAGTCGATGCTGTTATCAACCATCCATTAATCTCCAAAGACGTCGAAGTCCGCGGCTTTGTCATTAACCCAAACACCGGAAAATTAAGAATAGTGAAATAAGAGGTTATTGCTTTGGAGCGGTCAGCTGTGAGAGTTAACAAAACCTATGAAAAAATCGGTTTCTCACACAAAAAAATAAGTCCCTCCTCAATCTACCGTTTATCGCGTGATTGAGGAGGGACTTATTTTTATTGATCGTTTGGTTTATAATACCGGTAATTTAATTTGGCGGTATTCTTCTATGATTTCTTGATGAATTTGTGCGACTGGTCGGATCGAGTGAATATTGCCTAAGATTTGACCCGCCATTAACGAACCATTTTCAACATCGCCTTCGACAACCGCTTTGGCTAGTGAGCCCATAGTTAATTTTTCTAGTTCTTCACGAGGCACATCTTGATTTTCTAATTCTAAATAATGGACAGTCATCGCATTACGAATTGTTCTGACAGGTGCACCATTGCGTCGACCTGTAACTACGGTTGATGTTTCAATGGATTCAAGTACTTTTTCTTTAAAGCTTGCTGGAATCGGACACTCTTCAGATGCAAGATAGACGGTTCCCATTTGAATTCCTGCTGCTCCCATCGCAAAAGCTGCTGCTAAACTGCGACCATCTGAAAAGCCACCTGCAGCGACAACTGGAATCGATACAGCTTTAGTCACTGCGGCAACTAACGGCATGGTTGCAACTTGACCAATGTGACCACCAGCTTCCATTCCTTCTGCCACAACGGCATCCACGCCTAACTCTTCCATTTTTTTTGCTAATTTTGCACTTGGAACAACCGGGATTACAATCACGCCAGCTTCTTTTAATTTAGGCATGTATTTCTTTGGTGTTCCTGCCCCTGTTGTGATTATCTTCACATTAGATTCTAAAATAACATCAACAATTTCGTCACAATTTTCCATCATTAACATCACGTTAACTGCAAATGGTTTACTTGTGATTTCTCTTGTCTTTTTGATTTCTTCTCTTAATTGATCTGCGGTCATGCCACCTGAAGCAATAATACCTAAACCACCAGCTTCTGAAACAGCTCCTGCTAATTGTGAGGTTGAAATCTGTGCCATCGCTCCTTGGAAAATTGGATATTCAATGCCGAGTAATTCATTAATTAATTTCATTTTACTTTCCTCTTTTCTATATTTAAGAGTGAGGGAGCATCGCACTCCCTGACTCTCTTATTATAACATATTATTGTTTAATACTTTTTGCCATTGGCCATTTATCAAAGAATGTATTCATAAATAACATTGGCATCATATAAACAAATTGCCCCCCCATAATACCTAACATTGGATGACCTAAACCTAAGTCATTGCCACCAAATGGCCAGATGTGTAAATATTTGATCCATAAAATTCCTAAGACTGCACCGACTATAATCACGATACCTAGTTGAGCTAGAATTCTGCCTGCCGCAGAAGGTACCATGTCTTTATTCGGATAGTCATCAAAATGATGATGCCAAGTTAAGAGCACATTGATAATCGTTAACACAAATGAAGCAACTGCTAAATCAGGTGCAATACCAACTGAATCAGCTAACGGTGTTAGAAGGTTTCTTAAAATTGGTAAGAATAAGAACGCGCCCCCTACAGCAATGCCTAAACCAATAAAGCCTCCCAATGGTTGTTTCGTTGTAATGAACTTTTGCGGATAGCCTTCGCCACCTTCTGCTGGAATTAAGAAGAAGAAAATAAACAATTGACACCATGCTAAAGCAGTTGCCCATGAACCAAATGGTTGACTCGTCACATTCACACCATCAATTTGTAACGTCATAAAGCTTGGAACAATAAAAGCAATCCAATTCAAGAGTGCTAAAAACAGACCTAATGAAAGGGTACCAAACGCCACTGTCCACGGCTCTTTACTGTACTTGCTAAATGGATATTTGCTAAAGAGACTAACTAATGGAATTTGAGCTAAAATAACGGATAACGCAAAGAAGTTAATCGCTGACCAACCTTTAATGGCTAGAAGTGCTTGCGCATCGTCCACCGGTCTAAACAAAACTTGCCAGTTAAATGGTTCCCACCATAATCCAAGGAAGGTTACAAAGAATGCAAAACCGACAATCCCAACTAAGAAAGCCAAGCCTGAATAACGAATACCTGCTTGTGGTTGCTGAGTTGTTTTTGCGTACTTACCATAATTCCCCATGTTTAACGTAAACCATACCCAAGTTGAAATGACCATCCAAAAGAAGGTTCCTTCAACCGACTCTTTTAAAAAGTGTCCTAAAATTTCTGGATCCAAGCTGGCAACTGAACTGCCACCAATTGCTAAAATAATCATTTTCCAAATGTTTGACCAAAGAACCCATCCAACCGAAGCAATAATAACAAGTGCAATAACAGATAATGCCCCACTGATTAACGGATTCTTAAACTTTTTTTCCATAACATATTTTTCCATGACCGTCTCCCTTTTCTAAAGAAGAAAGCGAGATTAACTAGGTTAACCTCGCTTCACCTAGTTATTATAAAACCATTTCTTTTACATTCTCTGAAACAATGACTGTTGCTTCTGTTTTCTCCAATACTTCTTCCACACTTACTCCTGGTGCTGTTTCAATTAATAATAGCCCACCTTCAACCACTTCAAAGACTGCTAGGTTGGTAATAATCATATTCACCACACCCGCTGCTGATAACGGTAATGAACAACGTTTTAAGACTTTTGAATTGCCTTTTTTATCTGTGTGTTGTAATGAAACAACCACTTTTTTGGCACCAACTAGTAGATCCATCGCGCCACCCATTCCTGGTGCTAAAACGCCTGGGATTAACCAGTTGGCAATATCGCCATTTTCAGCAACTTCTAAAGCACCTAAAACGGTCATATCTACGTGCCCACCACGAATAATCGCAAATGATGTTAACATATCAAAAGTTGATGCGCCTGGTAATAAAGTAATTGGTGCGCCACCTGAGTTACCTAAATCTGGATCAGATGTTTCTGCTGTTGGTGTTGCACCAAAACTCAACGCGCCATTTTCAGCCTGTAAGAAAACGTTAATTCCTTCTGGAATATAATTAGCCGCCGCATTTGGGATACCAAAACCTAAGTTTACGACTGAATTATCAGTAAATTCTTGTGCAATTCTTCTTGAAATAATCTCTTTTGGATTCATTATTCTACCTCCACTTTTAATTGATTTGTACTTGACCATAACTCATTGAAGTAAGCTCTAGACTCTTCAAAGGTATCGCCTTGAACAATGTAATCAACTAATGGTCCAGGTACTTCCACATCATCTGGTGCAATTTCGCCAACTTCAACAATTTCATTTACTTCAGCAATGACTGTTTTACCTGCTAATGCCATTTGTAAAATAGCTGATTTACTTGTACCACGTGCCATGATATTTCCTTGTTTGTCGGCTTTAAATCCTCTAATTAAGGCATAGTCTGCTTTTAATGGTGTATAAAGTAAATATTTTTCACCTTCTACTTCAATCACTTCATGTTCTTCTTCTTGTTGTGTTCCAACGCCAACTGGTGTCACAACCGCTCCTAATCCAGCACCACCAGCATGGATTCGTTCTGCTAATGTTCCCATTGGACAAAACTCAACTTCAATTTCATTATTTAAGTATTGGCGACTTAACTCTTTTGATGTGCCTACGTGTGCACCAATGTATTTTTTAACTTGTTTGTTTAATAATAATGCTTCAATATCATGCGGTTTCATCGGATAAGATGCTACTGACATGATCAACGTTAAATCATTGATTTCTTTATGCTCTGCCAATTTTTCGATTAAACGAATTGGAGAACTAACTCCTAAAAATCCTGATACCATCATACTTGAATTTGGTTTAATTAATTGAATCGCTTCTTCAACGGTCTTAATTTTATTCATGATAATCTCCTATCTGCTCTCAAATTTTGCTTTTCTTTTTTCAACAAATGCACTCATACCTTCTTTTTGATCTTGTGTTGAAAACAAAGCGCCAAATGATGCAACTTCATAATCAAGTCCTTGACCAATTGTCATGTCGATGCCTTCATTCATGACTTTTTTACCTTTTTCAATCGCTAATGGTGCTTGAGCAGCAATTTTTTTAGCCAATGCCAATGTTTCATTCATTAATTCTGCTTGTTCAACAACCGTATTAACTAAGCCAATGCGCTCAGCAACTTCAGCTGAAATGACTTTGCCTGAGAAAATCAACTCTTTCGCTCTTGACATACCAATTGTCCGTGCTAAACGTTGTGTGCCACCAAAGCCTGGAATGATGCCTAACCCCACTTCTGGTTGACCAAATTTAGCATTACTTGAAGCGATACGAATATCTGCTGATAAAGCTAACTCACAACCGCCACCTAAAGCAAAGCCATTAACTGCGGCAATAACTGGAATTTTGAAGTTTTCAATTTTTGAGAATACGCGATTGCCTTTTTCAGAGAATTTTGTCGCTTCTGTCGTATCCATATCTGCCATTTCGGTAATATCTGCCCCAGCAACAAAAGCTTTTTCGCCACTACCAGTAATAATCAAAACTTGAATGTCATCAATTTCAATTTTTTCTAATAGCACCTCTAATGCGTATAAGACTTCTGAGTTTAAAGCATTCAACGCTTTCGGACGATTAATCGTTAAAATCCCGATTTTTTCCTCTGTTTTATATTCAACACAAGATAACATATTCATAATAGGACGCTCCTTTTAGTTATAATCAAAAAAACCTTTGCCTGTTTTTCTACCTAACCATCCCGCTTCAACATATTTTTGAATGATTGGTGATACGCGATATTTCGGATCTTTAAACCCATCATATAAGACATTCATAATTGCTAGAACAACATCTAAACCGATTAAATCACCTAAGGCTAATGGGCCTAATGGGTGGTTCGCACCTAATTTCATCGCTTGATCGATTTCTTCAGCTGTTGCCACATTTTCTGCTAAAACAAATGAAGCTTCATTAATCATCGGAATTAAAATACGATTCACAACGAATCCGTATGAGTCTTTCACTTCCACACCAGTTTTGCCAATTTCTTTTGTTACTTCTTGAATTGCTGTTTTCGTTTCGACAGATGTTGTTAAACCAGAAATAATTTCTACCAATTTCATGACGGGTGCTGGATTAAAGAAATGCATACCGATTACTTTGTCTGGGCGTTTCGTTGCTAAAGCAATTTCAGTAATGGATAGTGAAGATGTATTTGTTGCTAAAATCGTATGTTCTGCAGCAACTTCATCTAACTGTTTAAAAATTGATAATTTAATATCTTTTCTTTCTGTTGCAGCTTCAACAACCAAATCGACTTCTTTAGCTGATTCATAAGAAGTTGACGCTTGAATTCGAGACATGATTGCTACTTTTTCATCTTCAGTTAAGCGTTCTTTTTTCACTTGACCTGCTAATTGTTTTTCAATTTTATCTATGTTTCCGCTTACAATTTCTTCTGAAATATCATTCAAATAAACTTGCATCCCTGCTTTAGCAAACACTTGTGCAATACCTGCACCCATTTGGCCTGAACCAACGACCATTACTTTTTTGATAGACATGAACAACACTCCAATTATTTATAATTTATTTTTTTATTTCTTATCTTTCAACAATTAATGAAACACCTTGGCCGCCACCAATACATAGCGTTGCTAGACCGTTATGTGCGTCACGTTTTAACATCTCATGAATCAGTGTCACTAGCACACGAGCGCCACTTGCACCGATTGGATGTCCTAGGGCGATTGCTCCACCATTGACATTGACAATTTCTGGGCGAATATTTAATTCATTCACCACACATAATGCTTGTGCCGCAAAAGCTTCATTGGCTTCGACTAAATCTAAATCTGCAACCGTCATTCCGGCTTTTTCTAAAGCTTTTCTTGTCGCTGGAATTGGACCAGTTCCCATAATCAATGGGTCGACCCCTGACGTCGCATGCGCTTTAATCGTAACTAATGGTTCTAAACCTAATTGTTCCGCTTTTTCTTTGCTCATAACAATTAAAATTGCAGCACCATCGTTAATACCTGACGCATTAGCAGCTGTCACTGTTCCTTCTTTTTTAAAGGCTGGTTTTAATTTGCTTAATCCTTCTAACGTTGCACCAAATCTTGGAAATTCGTCGGTATCAACAATCAGGTCGTCTTTTCTTTTTTGTGGAATGTGAATAGGAATAATTTCGTCTTTGAAACGACCACTCTTAATTGCTGCTTCTGCTTTATTTTGGCTAGCAACCGCTAATTGATCTTGTGTTTCTCGATCAATTTGATACAATTCACTAATATTTTCAGCTGTGATTCCCATATGAATATCGTAGAAACTATCAGTTAACCCATCTTTTATCATCGTATCAACCACTTGGCCGTGTCCCATACGAGCTCCCCAACGGTAATCATCCAATACGTAGGCTGCTTGGCTCATGCTTTCTGTTCCACCTGCAATCACGACTTGGTTATCACCGCTGATAATGGTTTGAGCAGCTAACATCACTGAGCGAAGTCCTGAGCCACACACTTGATTAATCGTTAAAGCCGGAACACCTTGTGGAATACCTGCTGCTATTGAAACTTGTCGAGCCACGTTTTGTCCTTTTCCAGCGCTCAAAACATTACCTAAAATCACTTCGTCTACTTCTTCAGGTAATAAATTCAACTGCTCTAAAGATTTTTTAATTACCTCTGCACCTAAATCCACCGCAGATACGTTTTTAAATGCTCCTCCAAAAGAGCCAATTGCTGTTCTTAAAGCCGATACAATGATAACTTCTTTCATAACGTTTAAACACCTTTCCATTTCTAATTTACTTGTTGGCTTTTGTTGTTTGCGCAAATCACACTCTTAATGTAACTCCGTTTGTAACCGTTTACAAATTAATAAAATTAGGCCTTTTGTTTAATAAAATTAATAGTTCGTATTTCACGAACCTTTAGCTTTCATTATTCAACTAAAAAAGCAAAAAAAAATAGTGTGAATCACACTATTTTTCTCTTGAATTTCGACTGGCGAAGCAGTGCAAGATGGCGCCCTTCACATATTTTTCTAAACTCGCATAATTTTCTTTCACCGGTCGAGTGAGTAAAATTTCAAAAGGAACTGGGTCTTTAAAGTGGATCATTTTAACTTCTTTGTGAAGTTGTTCTTTGATTGGAGCAGGTAATAAAGCAACTGCATCGGATTCTCGTGCAACTTCTGTTAAAAAATCCCAAGATGAAGAAGTAAAATTCATTTCTTTCGTAATGCCTTCTTGTCGTAAACGATCAACAATTAATTTATTTGACGAAAAATCCCGATTAAAGGTCGCTAGAGGATAATTTTCAACTTCCGCCCACTCCAATTTTTTTCTTTGAGCCAATGGATGATCAATACTCATAAAAGCGCCAAATTCATCGCTAATTAAAGTAAACTCTTCAAATTTTTCTTTATTCAAGTAAGCCGGATGAATTAAAACAGCTAAATCGAGTTCACCACGCAGGAGCAATTGATGCAATTTATGTGAGCCCGCTTCAACAATTTCAATTTTCACATCTTCATTTTTAACGATTAATTTTGTGAAAAAAGTGGTGAAGTAAATCCGTAAAATTAACGAGGGGATACCGACACGAATCCGACCTTTTTTCTTCAAGGAGTCCCGGCGAACCATATCATGCATTTCAAAATGAAGTTTTCGAACTTTCAGTGCATAGGCATAGTACTTTTCTCCCGTTGGCGTGAGTTTTTTTAGGCGCCCATTTTGTCGGTAAAACAATTCAATGTCCTCCGACTTTTCAAAGTTTGAGATTAATTGACTTAGTGATGATTGTGAGACATTGGCTTTTTTAGCAGCCAACGTCAGATTCCCTTCTGATTCAACAATTTTTATAAAGTAATCGAGTTGATAAATGTCCATCCGTAAACGCCTCCAGATTTGTTTCTTCCTCTCTAGTTTACTATAAATGGGCACTTGATTTTACACTCATTTACAGAAAGACTATTAATTTATTTAATAGTCTAATCAAATCACCTTATTATCCGATTCAAACAAACAAAAACGCCTAATCAAATGCACCTGGAGATGCCAGGTGATTCGATTAGACGTCGTACTTAATTCTGTTTTAATTTTAGTAACAATACTTCATAAGGTTTTAATTCTAGTTGGCAATCTTTGCTTGTATTCGTAATCAAATCCAAGCTTTCACTTGCTACCTCAATCATTTTATTTGATTCTGAAAAATTCATCACAAAGTAGTAAGATTCCTCATCAAAATCACGGGATTGAACAGAGACTTCTTTATCCCCTTTAATTACCCATGAATTGGCTAACGTTGTCTCTTTAGCAATCTGATCATAAATGACTTCTAAGAAATCAAGCCCCGTTCTTGCTCCAATAAAGTACGCTTGGCCTTGACCATAATTATTTTTCGTAACGGCTGGTGTCTTCGCATAGAAATCTTCTTCATAATAAACAATCGATTCCGCGGTTCCTAATTCTAGGATAGTGCAATAATCTTTGACTTCAAATGTTTGAGCTCCGTAGCGTAATTGATTACGGTCGTTTGGATATAAGGTATCCGTTTCTTTCACTGAGATTCCAAAAATCTCTTGTAATTGCTGTGGCCAGCCACCTAAATAGGTTAAATCATTTTCATTCACATAACCAGTAATATAAGTTGAAACTAAAATCCCTCCCTGTGAAACAAAGGATGCAAAGCGCGCCATCACGTCTTCACGGATCAAATACATCATTGGCGCTATTACTAAGTCATACTTACTTAAATCCGCTTCTGATGTTACGACTTCAACCGCAATGTCGTGATTCCAGAAATAACGATAGTGCTCTTGTAGGGTCTGTGGGTAACGTTTAGAAGCATTTGAGAATCCTTGGGCATCATTTAAAGCCCAATTATTTTCCCAGTCATAAAGAATCGCAACCTTGGCTGCTTTGTAACTCCCTTTAATTTCTTTAATTTTTTCCAATGCCTCACCGACTGCTTTGACATCTTGGAACACACGGTTTTCTTCGCTGTTGTCATGATCTACGACAGCGCCATGGAATTTTTCTGATTAGCCACGTGATTTACGCCACTGGAAATACAAATTACTATCTGAACCGTGTGCAATGAATTGCATTGAAGACAATAAGTGCATGCCGGGACGTTTCATCTTATTAACATCGTGCCAGTTTACGCCACTTGGTGTGGATTCCATAATTAAGAATGGCTTTTGTTTCATGCTTCGATATTGATCATTAATGAAACCGACTTTACTCGCTAAATCAGCTGTTGTTTCCCAATCATTGTGCCATGCTGGATAACAATCCCAACTAATCACATCGACATGCTTAGCGAATTGGCCATAGTCCAAACTTTGAAATGGAATAAGATCGTGTGTGTCGGCCATGAAGTTGGTTGTAATTGGAACCTCAGGGGTTAGTCGACGTAAGTCTTTTATTTCATGCTCGTAAAAATCAATCGTTTGATGCGTAACAAATCGCTTCCAATCTAAATTATGACCGTGAACCATGGTCTCACCAATAGAAGACGGTGATTCAATCTCTGACCAGTCTGAGTATGCATGACTCCAAAATGGAGCCCACCAGGCATCATTTAAAGATTTGAGTGAGCCATATTTGTTTTTTAACCATTCTCGAAAATTGGCTTGGCAGTAGTCACAATGGCACTCCCCAGAGTATTCGTTTGAAATATGCCACATAAATAGTGCCGGATGGTTACCGTAACGCTCAACTAATTTTTGATTCATAATCGCAATTTTTTCACGATAGACAGGCGAAGAGAAACAATGATTGTGACGCCCACCATGGAGCATTTTTTCACGCTTATCATTTGTTCGTAAAACTTCAGGATATTTCTTTGACATCCAAGCTGGCCGGGCGCCACTTGGAGTTGCTAAAATGACGTTGCCACCAATTGAATAAATATCATCCATCACTTTATCTAGCCATTCAAAGTGAAATTCCCCTTCTCGTGGTTCTAATTGACTCCAAGAAAACATACCAATGGAGAACGTATTAGACTTTGATTTTTTCATTAATTCAAGATCTTTCTCCAAAATTTCTGGATGATCTAACCACTGATCCGGGTTATAGTCGCCTCCATGTAATAAACGATCTTCTAACTCATAACGTGTCATTTTATATTCTTATCCTTTCGTACCTCCAGCAGTCAACCCGCTGACAAAGTGTTTTTGTAAAGCAATAAAGACCAGTGCGATTGGAATACTAATTAAAATCGCTCCTGCTGCAAAAGTCGTGTAGCTAGCACCCATTTTATCGGTCACTAATTTATACAGCCCGATTGGTAATGTGTAATACTCTGGACTTCTGAGCAAAACAGAAGAAAGCGCAAAATCACCCAACGGTCCTGTGAAACCGTTCATCGCAACGACTGCTAACATTGGTCGAGAAAGCGGCAAAATAATTTGTAAAAAGATTCGAGTATTGCTAGCACCATCGATTTTAGCACTTTCATCCAAATCCATCGGGATGGAGTCAAAATACCCTTTTAGTAAATACGTATTCATCGGTATTTGTCCTCCAACATAAATTAAAATTAACAACATGTGACTATTAATTAATCCTAACATTTGTGCCAAAACAAAAATTGCAATTAAAGCTGAAAACTGCGGAATCATTTGTAGAAGTAAAAATAAAATCAAACCATTCTTACGTCCTTTAAAACGGAATCTAGAAAAAGAATATGCGGTCATTGAAACAAATATCAATGATAAAATCATTGTAAAGACACTAATTTTTAAAGAATTCAAATACCACTGTCCATAAAAAAGGCTACCTTCATTCGCAAAAAGTTTTGTATAATGCCCAACTGTAGGGTTTTTAGGAATCAGACTTGTACTAACCAAACTATTTCCCGGATTAAAACTAGCTCCTATGGTCCACAGTAATGGATAAACAATAATGACAACCATCAAGAGTAGTAAGCCGTATGATAAAACAAGCTTTGTTCTATTTTGATTTTTTATACTTTTTGTTTTTGACATCATTTTAAGCTTCCTCCTTAAATGAATTTGTCCGTTTGAATTGCCAAATTGCAA
>DXBN01000143.1 GCA_019116505.1 Candidatus Enterococcus avicola
TAATACCAACTGAACTCATAGCTGCTGCTAAAGCAAGTATTTGATCTTCGCTCATTCCAACCTGCGAAGAAGTACCAGCCAATCTCAATCCCATAGCGACAATATCTGATTCAGTTGTTGCAAAATTATTCATTTTGTTATCGTAAAGGCTTTTTATCCTCTACTTCCGGGGCTTTCGCCGCATAACGGTACGTCTTTTCGTACCCGGTTCAGCATATATTTTCATCTTCAACTTTACTTGGTAAGATGACGAACACTCGTGGGGATCTTTTTGCTCTCTTAACGCTCAATCCCTATGCGTTACGGTGGCGAGTGATGTTCTCGCTTACCTCGGTATTATCATAGTTTTATGGTATAAAAAAACACCCTTGTTAAAAGAGTGTCATTTGATTATTATTTTTTAAATTCGCTAAATGGTATTTAAACTCCATGTTTGTATTCCCACCGTACCCGTACAATCTATGAAATTTTCTGTGGCACGACTCGCATAAAGTTATTCCGTTATCTATGTCAAAGCGCTTATCCTTGTATTTATCCCAAGAATATATATGATGAGCATTCAACTTACCGCCTTTTTGTTGGCATATTTGGCAAGTGTGGCCATCTCGTTTGTAGACTTTATTCCGCCATTTTCTTATCTCGCCATTTTGCATATCTCTTGCTTGGCGTTCTTCATCCGTTAAGTTGGGATTATATTTATAGTGAAATTCCCCAGATCTCTTTTTTGTTCCGCATTTATTACAATGAGAACCTCTTAAAAAGGCGTCAGGAGAAACCATAAATTTATGGCGGCATGTTTCAGAATTGTGTTGCATGAGTAATGGTGTCTTGTTGTTTGAGTATTCCCCTAAAACTAAATATCCATTTCCAAAGGAATCTCTAACCTCAGTTTTGAATTTTTCGGTGCTTTTTCTATTATTTCCAAAGCATCTCGGGCACCGAGTTCCTCCATTCAAAAAATCGTCCGGGGTTGCTGCATACTCGTAGGAACAAACGAGGTGGCAAAGTTTAATTTTGCTCTTTGCGTTCACATATTCGCCCATTACTAAGTACTCATTACCCACTAAATCAAACAGTTCTTTTTTAAACTGTTCTGTAGTTTTCTTGAATATACCATTACATAAAGAACAAGTCCCTCTTGTTTTGAAATTCGCAGGTCTAACAACAAATTCTCTGTTACATTTTTTGTGATACATGAGCATACCAGTATTGTTGTTTAAATACTCGCCACGTACTTCAAAGTCGGGATGTTTTTCATTCACATAGTCAACATACATTTCTGTAGTCCATTTTTTTGACATAATAAATACACCTTCCGATAAGTGTTATTTCCGATTATTTAAAAGAATGGGAAACAAGAGTCGGAAACCTCGCTTTCGATATGGGTAATTAGGCCATATCTATCCCATGCGCTTATTATACCATTTAGCGTTTTTGTTTACCATGAAACCTTAGACTTCACCGATTTTGTTCGTTGCTTTATGCTGCTGATTTCTCAGCAACCAGGCAATAATTTTTACCTAAAACTACAACCGATGACGCTAGATTACTAAACTCTGTTTGTGGCATCTGTGTTATATTTGCTAATTGCGCTAACGACGAAGCAGCTTCATCACTTGATAAGTTTGTCGCTTGCCCCATGTCAATCATCACTTTAGTAAAATCTAATACATTTTCTGTTTTTATACCTAATTGACCTGCTGCTTCAGCAACTTCTGATATTTCAGCGGTTGATGCAGGGATAGATTTAGCCATATCACGAATGCCTTTTTCTAAATCCTCATAAGATATAACTAAATTTCCATTGGCATCGTAAACCTCATCCACCGTTTTTTGAACACCGGCGAACGCAGTTTCAAAATCACTCGCTGCTTTTATTCCTACTGTCGCAAACCCAACGATGGGCGCAGTTAGTTTCATTGTTAGATTTTTACCCACATCTTGCATTTTTTTTCCGACTTTTTGAAACTTTCCGCCAACTTCTTCAAGCTTGTCACCGAAGATTTTATGTTTATCGGTTACATCAGATAACTTACCTTCGTAGGTTTTTAGGATGGATTCTGTTTCGATAATTTCGCGTTGAAATGAACGATATTGTTGTTCAGATATTTCACCGTTTTTATATTGCTCGTTAACCTGTTCTTGTGCTTTCTTTAGTTCGTCCAAGCGTTTTCTAGTATTTTCTACTTGTTCGGAAAGGACTTTTTGCTTTTGACCTGCTAGCTCAATGTTTTTAGGATTGAACCGCATCGCTTTATCAATCTCTTTCATCTCGCCAGTTAGGTTTTTACTTTTTTTATAAACATCGGATAGAGCTTTTTCTAGCTTTTCGGCATTCCCGCCTATTTCGATTGTAATCCCCTTGATATTTCTAGCCATTTATTTCCTCCTTTCCTCAAAAATAAAAACGCCACGTTTCCGTAGCCTATCCCATGTACCTATCAATATCCGCTTGATTTGCATGACGGACGGTTGTTTTCTTTTCTCCTGTGTCAAAATAAATGTCTACCATGTCATAAAACTCTTGCATGGTTACTTCCAGTAATTCCTCTGGTATTCGCATGTTCATTCGTTTTGCGCTTACTAACAGATAAGCACTAGTGGGATAATCATTCTCCAGATTGCTGTTCTGATTCTGGTTCTTCTTTCTTCTCTTCGCGAAACAAACGCTCATTGATTAGCTCAGTCACCAAAATCATATTGTCTTGATTTCCCACATCTACAGATTGTAAACCCATCATCCAGTCATCAAACGCCGGGAATATCTTTACGTTTTCCATCATTTTAGCAGTCTTAGCAAAGCACCAAATGACTTGTAACAAAAGAATTCCGTTAATCTTACCGTTTTGGAAACCTTGCACCAATGTCATGGAATCATTCACCAAATCTTTATCATCACCAAATTCACGCGTATAAAGCACTAGCGAATAAGGAGTCGCTAATAAATCAACGTCCTTTTCATCAATTCTTATCTTTTTCATTTTTAATCTCCTTAATAAACGGACGGCCGTACTTGTTATTTTTTCCGCTCAATTCTTTTAATCGCGCAGCCGCTATCTTTTTATTTGCTGGGAAAGGATAGGCTTTTTTTGCTTCGTAAACCGTACCGTCTTGATCTTCAAACTTTTCAATTACTTCATACTTAGCCATTATTAAACCTCCTTACGGTGTTGGCGTGAAATCTGGTAGCAATACAGAATCGTAAAACGCATTGAACGCTGTCGCTGTTTCTAGTGACATTTCTAAGCTACCTTTTACAACTGATTTCCCTTCGATTTCTTCTGGGATAATTGTAATGGTAGATGTTTGCGTCTGTGGTGTACGAGTGTCTTCGATCGTTCCATGTTCTTCAGACGGTTTACCGGAATTGCAGTTGTAGTAAACATAGCGCTTCTTAGCTTTGTCACCTTGCACTTCAAATAGTAAAGCAAACGGTTTTTGTTCACCGTCGGCTATTTCAATAACCATGCCATTTTCGTCTTTAACCCATCCCAACGCTTCAATTTTGAACCAGTCGGGAATAATCGCCATTTCCAA
>DXBN01000144.1 GCA_019116505.1 Candidatus Enterococcus avicola
CATTCTTCAACAACTATCGTCCTCAATTCTATTTCCGTACAACTGACGTTACCGGAAACATCGCATTGCCAGAAGGAACTGAAATGGTTATGCCTGGTGATAACGTTACAATTAACGTTGACTTAATTCACCCAATCGCTATCGAAGAAGGAACTCGTTTCTCTATTCGTGAAGGCGGACGTACTGTTGGTTCAGGCGTTGTTTCTGAAATCACTAAATAATCAACTTGATTATTTTAAGAAAGTGAGAGGCTCTAGGGCTTTTCACTTTCTTTTTTTATTTTTTAAAAGAGTGAAGGGAACTATCGGATAAAGCGTATCATAACAAATCAGAAACGACTCGTGTCTACCTAAGGGGTAGCGCGAGTCGTTTTGATTTGTTGGCTGATGAATTGTAATTTGCTGAAGAATACTTCCTGTTCGTCTATAGGGAGACGCGTATAGTTAATGCGGCAGTGATTCATTTCATTACCAAATAAAAAGGAAGGTGCTAAAGCTAGGCCGTTATCTAAGAAGGTTTGCCAATTTTTTTTCGTTAAGCGCTCATGTTTCCATGTCAGCCAGTAGTACAAGCCGCCTTGAATCGGTGTATAGCTCCAATCCTCGGAAAGACGCATCAAACCATTTCTAAAAGCGTGGTCACGGTCGGTCAATTCTTTGAGTAATCCTTGATGTTTCGTTGCATGCTCAGGATCGGATAAAGCAGCATGGACGAGCAGTTGTGGCAATAGTTCAGTTTCTTGTTCCGTTTGATTTTTGGCTTGTATTAAGCGGTGAATTAAAGGGGCGTTGGCGTAGACCCAACCGATTTTGATCCGTGAACTAAATAATTTCGAAAAAGAACCTAAATAGATGACTTGTTCTGGAGCTAGTTCTTTTAGTGTTGGTAAAGGTTGACTCAGGGCAAAATCTGTAAAGACGTCATCTTCAATAATTGGAATTTGATATTTTTGACAAAGCGTTAAAATGGCTTCCCGTCGTTTTAAAGACATTGTCGTACCTGTTGGATTTTGGAAATTTGGATTTAAGTAGAGGAGTTTAATTTTCCCTTTTTGTAATCGTTCTTCTAAATGAAACGGATTGATTCCTTCGTTATCTTGTTTGATTCCTTGTAGTTCGATGCCAAGCGGTGCAAAAATTGGTAAAGAATATAAGAAGGATGTTTCTTCGGTCGCGATACAATCTCCTTGCTGTAAAAGGTTTTGGAGTAATAAAATAATCCCTTGAGTCGATCCAGAAGTGATCAAAATCTCCTGTTGTTCGGAGCCGTGATGAATCTGACGTGTTAGTTTTTCTTGAATTAGTGCTTTTAAAGGGTCATAACCACTAACGGTTAGTTGTTGTTCGGCAGCAATCAGTTCATCCCATGAAAGTTGTGGAAATTGAAAATTGGGAATCAAATCAATTGGCAAGTCACCGGTATATAAATCCATCGTTCCTGGCGTTTTAATTTTTTCTTTTAGCTCAACGACGTAAGGATTTTCTTGAAAATGAGAACGACCGAGTAGGCGGATGAACGGTGTCGGAATTTGGCGGTTATGTACGCTGCTTTCCAGAATACGGGTGCCACTCCCGCGAATGCGCTCAACCCAACCATAACTTTCGAGTTCGTCTAAAGCACGAACGACCGTCGAGCGGTTGACTTGATAAACCTCTGCTAGTTTTCGTTCCGAAAGTAAAGTATCGCCAGGTGAAAGTTCGCCTTGTTGGATTGCTTGAATGAGATGATCGATAATTTGTTGGTATAAAGGGGTGAAATGTCTCTTATTCGGTTGCCACATAAAATAAGTCCTCCTTTTCAATTAAATTGGATGGTTTAAAAATAGTCCAATTGGCTGTTTTCGTCAAGTTTTGACTTCGCTATACTAAAATTTAGATCAAGGAGGGATAAAATGAAAAAAGTATTAACGATTGCTGGTTCAGATTCAACGGGTGGTGCGGGGATTCAAGCGGATTTAAAAACATTTCAAGAGTTTGGGGTCTTTGGTTTTTCGAGTCTCACGTCGATTGTGACGATGGATCCAAGTACGGGTTGGTCGCATGAAGTGACAGAGTTGCCAGGTGAGTTATTGCAAAAGCAGTTGGTTTCTGTTTTTGCAGGGGATAAGTTGGATGCGTTAAAAACTGGAATGATGGGCAACGAACGAAATATTCAAATTGCGAGTGAAGCAATTAAGGAAAATCAAATGGCAATGGTTGTCGTCGATCCGGTTATTGCTTGTAAAGGTACGGCGCAAGTTTTACAGCCGAAAAGCGTTGAAGGAATAAAACGCTACTTATTGCCACAAGCCCTGATAACGACGCCGAATTTAGTGGAAGCTGGTATTTTATCAGAGTTGGGTGATTTAAAGGACGTCAATGATATGAAAGAAGCAGCGAAACGTATTTATCAATTAGGTGCCAAACACGTGGTGATTAAGGGTGGGCATCGCCTGGATGCGACACAAGCGCTTGATTTGTTTTATGATGGTCAAAATTTTGAGGTGTTAGTTGGCGAGTTGTTTGCTACAGAGTATAACCATGGGGCAGGCTGTACTTTTGCAGCGGCAATTACGGCCGCTTTAGCAAAAGGTTATCCAGTCTTTGAAGCGGTTCAATTAGCTAAAGATTTTGTAGCGGCAGCAATCAATCAAGGAGTCCATATTAATCCGTATGTCGGACACGTATGGCATGGTGCCTATCATCAAGCACAAAATCGGATGAATCCAACGACGGGAGGGGCTACCCATGATTAAACAACATTCTGTTAGAGAAGTCGTTTTTGTGGCTTTATTTGCGGCTTTAACGGTCGTTGGAACGATGATCAAGATTCCGATGCCAACAGGAGCTTTTGCGCATCTGGGTAACGCCATTTTAGTCTTAGCTGTTTTATTGCTTGGCTACACCAAAGGATCGTTAGCGGGCGGTTTAGGTTTTATGATTTTTGATATTTTAAATGGCTACGCCGCAGAAGCACCGTATTTTTTATTAGAAAGTTTTATTGTTGGCGGCTTCGTGTACGGTGGTTTCCTTCTATATAAGAAGAATCCGCAACAAGTTTGGCAATTAGTTGTAATTAGCAGTTTGGCGGGTATAGGGAAGTTGTTGATGACTCAATTGAAAAATACTGCGCTCTTGCTGTTTCTAGGCAATGACTTGCGTGCGGCTTTTACGGCAGCAGCGTTTAAATTACCAGCGAGTCTGATAAATGTCGTGACAACCATTCTTATTGTAGCCATACTATACTTCCCTTTAAAACGTATTTTGAAGCAATAATAAACGAAAAATAGCGTAGATTCACTTTTTTTCATTTTTTCTGAAAAAAAGGACGAAAAATGCTTGCTATTATTTCGCATCCATAATATAATCATACAGGTGCTGTTTACAACAAGTAGTGAACGCACTGGTAGAAAGAAATTTTTACCGGCTATGAAACGAGAGGTTGCGACACGCCCGGACGCTTTGCCATGGACGAGTGTGACGGAAAAATTTTCGTGGAGCTATGTCTACTTTAAAAAGAGGCGAGGAGGGAAAGAAATGGCAAAACAAAAAATTCGTATCCGATTAAAAGCGTATGAACATCGTATTTTAGATCAATCAGCGGATAAAATCGTAGAAACTGCAAAGAGAACTGGTGCTAGCGTGTCTGGTCCAATTCCATTACCAACAGAGCGCAGCCTATACACAGTTATTCGTGCGACACATAAATACAAAGACTCACGCGAGCAATTCGAAATGCGTACACACAAACGTCTAATTGACATTGTGAACCCAACACCAAAAACAGTTGATGCTTTAATGAAGCTTGACTTACCATCTGGTGTGAACATCGAAATCAAATTATAAAAGTAAAATGGAGGTGTAATCATGACCAAAGGAATCTTAGGGAAAAAAGTGGGAATGACACAAATCTTCACGGAAACTGGTGAATTAATTCCAGTAACAGTTGTTGAAGCAACACCAAACGTTGTTTTACAATTAAAAACTATCGCAAACGATGGTTACGAAGCTGTTCAAGTTGGTTACCAAGATAAACGTGAAGTTTTAAGTAACAAACCTGCGAAAGGTCATGTTGCAAAAGCAAACACGGCTCCTAAGCGCTTCATTCGCGAATTCAAGAATGTTGAGCTAGAGGGCTTAGAAGTAGGATCAGAAATTAAAGTTGACGTATTCCAAACTGGCGATATCGTTGATGTTACAGGAACTTCAAAAGGTAAAGGATTCCAAGGCGTTATCAAACGTCATGGCCAATCTCGTGGACCAATGGCTCACGGATCTCGTTACCACCGTCGTCCTGGATCAATGGGAGCAGTTGCTGCGAACCGTGTGTTCAAAGGTAAAAAACTTGCTGGCCGTATGGGTGGCGACCGTATCACAATCCAAAACTTGGAAATTGTACGTGTTGACTTAGACCGTAACGTAATTTTGATCAAAGGTAACGTTCCTGGAGCGAAAAAATCATTGATTACTATTAAATCAGCTGTTAAAGCTAAATAATTAGATAGGAAGAAAGGAGGAACTAAGGAATGCCGAATGTAGCATTATTTAAACAAGATGGAAGCCAAGCTGGCGAAATCACTTTAAACGAAGAAATCTTCGGAATCGAACCAAATGAATCAGTTGTCTACGATGCAATCATCATGCAACGTGCTTCATTAAGACAAGGAACACACGCGGTTAAAAACCGTAGTGCAGTTCGTGGCGGTGGTCGTAAACCGTGGAGACAAAAAGGAACTGGACGTGCGCGTCAAGGATCAATCCGTTCACCACAATGGCGTGGAGGAGGAGTTGTCTTTGGACCAACACCTCGTTCATACAGCTACAAACTTCCTAAAAAAGTTCGTCGCTTAGCAATGAAATCTGTTTTATCAGAAAAAGTTGCTTCAAGTAAATTTGTTGTTGTTGATGCATTAAGCTTCTCAGCTCCAAAAACACAAGAATTCAAACAAGTTCTTGCTAGCTTATCAATCGATAAGAAAGTATTAGTCGTATTAGAGGAAGGCAACGATTTTGCAGCATTATCTGCTCGCAACTTACCAAACGTTTCAGTTATTGCATCTAATAACGTTTCTGTTTTAGACGTTGTATCTAACGATAAAATCTTGGTAACACAAACTGCTCTTACTCAAATTGAGGAGGTGCTTGCATAATGAATTTATTAGACGTAATCAAACGCCCAGTTATCACTGAAAAGTCTATGCTTGCAATGGACGAGAAAAAATTCACTTTTGACGTGGATACTCGTGCAAACAAAACTTTAGTGAAACAAGCTGTAGAAGCAGCCTTTGACGTAAAAGTTCAGAACGTTAACATCATCAATGTTCGTCCTAAATTTAAACGCGTTGGTAAATATGCAGGTTATACAAAAAAACGTCGCAAAGCGATTGTGACATTAACTGAAGATTCTAAAGCAATCGAATTTTTCTCAGCTGAGTAATTAGCTGAGTTGTTCTAGATTAACATAGGAGGGAAAAAGACGTGGCAATTAAAAAGTATAAAGCTATTACTAATGGTCGTCGTAATATGACTACTTCTGACTTTGCTGAGATTACTACAGCAACTCCAGAAAAATCATTATTAGCACCATTAAAAAACCATGCCGGTCGTAACAACAACGGACGCATTACTGTACGCCATCAAGGTGGCGGTCACAAGCGTCAATACCGTATCATCGACTTCAAACGTAACAAAGATAACGTTGTAGCTGTTGTAAAAACAGTTGAGTATGATCCGAACCGTTCAGCTAACATCGCGTTAGTTCACTATGAAGACGGGGTGAAAGCATACATCTTAGCACCTAAAGGCTTAGAAGTTGGTATGCGTTTAGTATCTGGACCAGAAGCAGATATCAAATTAGGTAACACATTACCTTTAGTAAATATCCCTGTAGGTACAGTCGTACACAACATCGAATTAAAACCTGGAAAAGGTGGACAATTAATCCGTTCTGCTGGAACAAGTGCTCAAGTACTTGGTAAAGAAGGTAAATACGTATTAATCCGCTTAAACTCAGGCGAAGTTCGTATGATCTTAGCAACTTGCCGTGCAACAATCGGTTCAGTTGGTAACGAACAACACGAATTAATCAACATTGGTAAAGCAGGTCGTTCTCGTTGGATGCGTAAACGCCCAACTGTTCGCGGTAGCGTAATGAACCCTAACGATCACCCACACGGTGGTGGTGAAGGTAAAGCTCCTATCGGTCGTAAAGCACCTCTTTCACCTTGGGGCAAACCAGCTCTTGGTTACAAAACTCGTAATAAGAGAGCACAATCTGACAAACTTATTGTTCGTCGTCGTAACGAAAAATAATTACACTAACCATGTGTTGCACATTTTGAGAGGAGGTTCACCATGGGTCGTAGTTTAAAGAAAGGGCCTTTTGTCGATGACCATTTAATGAAAAAGGTTGACGCACAAGCAGGCGCTGAAAAGAAAAAAGTTATTAAAACTTGGTCACGTCGTTCAACAATCTTCCCAAGTTTTATCGGTTTTACGATAGCTGTCTATGATGGTCGTAAACATGTACCAGTTTACATCCAAGAAGATATGGTAGGACATAAATTGGGTGAATTCGTACCAACAAGAACTTATCGCGGACACGTAGCCGATGATAAGAAAACAAGACGTTAATCTGAGGGGAGGATATACAGATGGCAGAACAAATTACATCAGCGAAAGCAACTGCTAAAACAGTACGCGTTTCCCCTCGCAAATCACGCCTAGTTATTGATTTAATTAGAGGAAAAAGCGTTGCTGAAGCAATTGCAATCTTGAAATTTACACCGAATAAAGCGGCTGGAATCATCGAAAAAGTTTTGATGTCAGCAATCGCTAATGCGGAAAACAACTTCGACTTAGATGTTGAGAATTTAGTAGTTTCTGAAGCTTTTGTTAACGAAGGACCGACAATGAAACGTTTCCGTCCACGTGCAAAAGGATCAGCTTCTCCAATCAACAAACGTACAAGTCATGTTACGGTAGTCGTATCAGAAAAATAAGGAGGGACATTC
>DXBN01000145.1 GCA_019116505.1 Candidatus Enterococcus avicola
AAACGGTTAGGAATTAAGTCCATGACTTCCGTTTCAGTTAAAAACTTTTTCATCAAGTTCCCTCTTTTCGATAATTTAAAAGATTGTATTACTTTGATTATCAAAGTATCATATTTTCGTCAAATTAGCAACTTCAGATAAAAAATAATAATTTTAGTTTGACAATCAAACAATTATCGACAATAATAAGAAATCATGAGTGTGATTCACGGAATGACTTATTAAAAAAATTATTGATGTAACTATAAGGAGTGGAATTATGAGTTTTCTAGCAGGTAAAAAAATCGTTGTCATGGGTGTTGCCAACAAACGCAGTATTGCATGGGGCTGTGCTCAAGCTTTGCGTGATCAAGGTGCTGAAGTTATTTACACTTACCAAAGTGAGCGAATGAAAAAACCTTTGGAAAAATTATTGACTGGTAATGAGTTTTTAGTTGAATGTGATGTAGCAAGTGATGATAGTATTGAGCGTGCTTTTGAAGAAATCAAAGAATACGCTGGCGAAATTCACGGGGTCGTTCATGCAGTTGCCTATGCAAATAAAGAAGATCTCCAAGGTGAAGTAACTGAAATTTCACGTGAAGGCTATGCACTGGCCCAAGATATTAGTGCCTACTCACTGATAGCAGTCACTCGTTTTGCTCAACCAATTTTAGCTGAAAATAGTGGTATTGTTACCTTGACATATTTAGGTGCAGAACGTGCTGTACCAAACTACAATATGATGGGTATTGCTAAAGCCGCTTTAGAATCAGCTGTCCGTTATTTAGCTGCTGATCTATCACCTAAAAAAATCCGCGTTAATGGTATCTCAGCTGGTGCCATTAAAACATTAGCCGTTACTGGTGTTAAAGATTATCAAAAATTAATTCAATTATCTGAAGATCGTACGCCCGACCATATCGGTGTAACCATTGAAGAAGTTGGAAATGCTTGTGCGTTTCTGATTAGTCCGCTTTCTAGTGGCATTATTGGGGAAGTTATCTTTGTTGATAAAGGCGTTCACCTTTCTTAATCAGAATTAAAGAAGCTGATTCATAAGTTTCTAAATACCAAATGATTCATTTTTCTTAAAATCAATTGCTCTTGCCCTACCTTCCTTGATACAATAGATAAGAAGATTTGGAGGGACAATATGATTAATCAATTAACAACAAATTCGGGGGAATTACCAATTGTCGAACCGATTGTCGAACCGACTGTCCAACAATTAAATGCGATTCAACGTTGGTGGAGTAATATCGACTGGGAAGGCTTAATCGCCTTAATCATTCAAAAAGCAATTGCAATTGCTTTACTTATTTTACTTTTTATCGTTTTGACGAAAATTGCGAATTTCTCAATCAAACAGATGTTTAAAAATTACCAACGGACTAAAACTACTGAAGTCCGTTTAACGACCTTAAAAACACTTGTCTTAAACGTTACGTACTACACCTTAGCCTTTTTCTTTATTTATGCCTTACTTTCGATTCTGGGTGTTCCTGTGGGCTCATTGCTAGCAGGAGCCGGAATTGCTGGTTTAGCTATTGGTTTGGGTGCGCAAGGCTTTACAAATGACTTGTTGACCGGTTTTTTCATTATTTTTGAGCAACAAATTGACGTAGGTGACTACATAACATTAGCCAACTTAAATATTGAAGGAACCGTTACTCAAGTTGGCCTACGCTTGTTGCAAATTCGATCAATCGACGGAACCGTTCATTTCATCCCGAATCGGAATATTACAACAGTTAGCAACCACTCCAGAGAAGCCATGCGTGTAATTGTTGATGTCCGAATCATTCCCTCTGAGGGAATCGAGGGGATTCGAGAAGCGATTACGCGGGCTAATAAAAAGATTGCAGAGACTTACGCAGAAGATTTACAGACACAACCAATTATTTTTGGAGTGGTCGATTTAGGTAATAGCAACTATGCAATCCGTACGACAATGTATGTGGAAAATGGTAAACAAGCCAGCGTTCAACAAGAATTACTAACCTTATCTATTTTTGAATTAACAGCAGCAGGCTATACAATACCCAACACACCTATTGTTATCAAATAAGACAAAAACAGCGAAGCATGTGCTCCGCTGTTTTTGTCTTATTTTTTTACTTGTTCTACTTTTTTCGGTTCTAATGTGTAGCGTCGCTCTAATTCATGAACTAAATGATTCACTGACTTCAATACTTCTTTTCGAGTAATGATTCCACGAAAAACATTTTCCTCATTTACTACAGGTAAAAACGAACCATTGACTAATAAATGTAAAATATCTTCAAGATCTTCTTCATGTTGAATCGTAGGTACATTGACCTCCATCACGTCAGCTACGGTTAAGCCTTCTAATAAACGATATTCAAATCCTGTTAGCCCCATCATCTTATTGACAATGTCAGATAAGCCAATTAAACCAACTAAATGGTCTTCGGTATCTAAAACAGGAATTTTCGCATAGCCGACCTTAGATAAGATTAATAAAGCATGTTCTAAAGGATGACTATATAGTAAGGTTGCAACGTTTTCTGCCGGCACAATAAAATTTTCCTGAGTTTCTTTTAGTAATTCTTCCGTATATTTCCCAATCACGATTGTTCACTCCGTCTTCTGGCTCTTCTTTTATTTTTTAAATTCAAAAGTCAATTCTGGTAGAATCGTAAAATCAGCTCGATAATATTGAACTTTCCAAGCATCTTCTGTACTTTCAACAATACAATAACTTTTTTCTTGAATCGGTCCTCTCGGTTGCGCGATACTGCCTGGATTTAAAAACAAAGTATTCCCGACTTTTTCACAACCAATCATATGGGTATGACCAAAAAAGACGAGATTCGCTTTTTCTTCTAACGCTTTTAAGCTCAAACGATGCAGACCGAAACGAACATCATAAAGGTGTCCATGGGTTACCAAAATACGATCTAGCGGGGTCGCAATTGTCAATGACGTTTGATACCCACTATCGTAATCACAATTTCCCGTTACAACATGTACGCCTTGCCACAAAGGATCGCTTGATGGCAACTCAGAATCACCACAATGAATCATTTCATCGACTTCATTTTTATAATGAGCAAATAATTGTTCGATTATTTGACGGTTCCCATGGTTGTCACTCACGATTAAATACTTCATTTACTCCCCACTTTCGAGCCAATTTTGCCACTCATTTTGTAATTTTTTCAATGCTAAACCGCGATGACTTATCTGATTTTTTTCTTCATTTGATAGCTCTGCTGCTGTTTTATCCATTCCATCAACGATAAATAATGGATCATAGCCAAAGCCATTATCACCACGAGGTATCCGGCCAATTCGACCACGCCATTTAGCTTCTACAACTAAACTTTGTTTTTTAGGTGCAGCAAAAACTAAAGTACAATGGAATTGAGCGCCCCTTTTTTCGTCCGGTACATCCGTCAATTCGTAGAGTAATTTGGCATTATTTGAACCATCATTTTTATGTTCACCCGCAAAACGAGCTGAATAAATTCCTGGTAGTCCACCTAAAGCGTCAACTTCTAAACCAGAATCGTCGGCTAAGACGGGCATTTGCAAAATATTTGCAATCGTTTCAGCTTTCAAACGGGCATTTTCCTCAAAAGTACGCCCTGTTTCTTTGACATCTGGTAAATCCGGAAAATCTTTTAACGTTTTAATTGCATATCCTGCATCAGCAAACATTTTTTCAAATTCTTTAGCCTTACCAGGATTTCCAGTTGCTATCATAATCGTTTGATTGTCTGATAGAAGCTCATGTTTGGTTGTGTATAACGCTTCTTTTTGTTTAACGATTAATTCTTCAATTGCTGCTTTTCCAAGCGCTAGCATTTGATTTAATTCTTCGACACTAAAAGTAGTCTCTTCGCCCGTTCCTTGAATCTCAACAAACGCGCCGCTTTCAGTCATCACTAAGTTCATATCAACATTGGCTTGACTATCTTCATCATAATCCAAATCAACAACTCCGGTACCATCAGCTAAAATCCCTGCACTAATGGCTGCTAGATGCTCCTTAATTGGGTCTTCTGATAACTCATTGGTTTGTAATAGCTTGTCGATTGCTAGGCGTAACGCAACAAAGGCACCCGTGATACTAGCCGTTCTTGTACCACCATCGGCTTGTAACACATCACAATCTACTACAATGCTTCTTTCGCCTAATTTTTCTAAATCGACAACCGAGCGTAATGCACGACCAATTAGACGTTGAATTTCCATCGTCCGACCGGTTAACTTGCCTTTATTGGCTTCACGGCGATTACGTGTATTGGTTGCACGCGGCAACATGCTATATTCGGCCGTTACCCAACCGGTACCACTTCCTCTTAAAAATGGTGGTACATTTGCTTCTAAAGTGGCTGAACAAACAACAATTGTATCACCAAATGAAATAACCACCGAACCTTCCGGATGTTTGTATACGTGTGTTTCGATTGTAACTTCTCTCAATTGTTGATTATTTCTTCCATCATGTCTCATCTACATCTCTCCTAATTGAATATGTTGCGATTTCACATCGGTTCGTTCTAACCATTTATTTGCAATTTCATCAAACATTTTTGTTGAACCTGTGGTGTAACAAGCCAATTTCCCAGGTTTCGGGGTATTCAAACTGACAATGTTAAAGTAATCTAAAAGCATGCTCACTTCAGAAATCGTTTCAGCGCCGGAATCGACCAATTGCACGTCTTTTCCCATTACATTTTGGATAATTGGACGTAATAACGGATAATGTGTGCACCCTAGAATCAATGTATCAATTTTTTTGTTTTGTAATGGTCGCAATGTTTCAGCCACAATTTTTTTTGCTATTGGTGAATGAGTCTGATTACTTTCAACCAAGGGGACAAATTTTGGACAAGCTAAACTAAAAACATTGGCACTGGCTACTCGGCTCATTATTGCCGTTTCATAAGATTTACTGTTCACCGTACCAATCGTTCCGATGATGCCTATTTGTTGGCTTTTCGTCGCTTTAACGGCTGCACGAGTTCCAGAAGCAATCACGCCAATTACTGGAATTGGTAACGCTTGGTTAATCTCCTCTAGTGCAACTGCTGTAGCGGTGTTACAAGCAATTACAAGCATTTTTATATTTTGTTTCATTAAAAAGCGAGTCATTTCCCAAGTATACTGAACTACTTGTTCAGCCGGACGCGGGCCATATGGACATCGCGCGGTATCCCCTAAATAAATCATATTCTCATTTGGTAGTTGTTTCATCGCTTCTTTGATGACGGTTAAGCCACCAACACCAGAATCAATGAAGCCTATCGGTTGCGTATTATTCATTCGATACTTCCTTCTTATTCACTCTATCGATACTATTCTCACCTTTTTTAATGTTTTTTTCAAGAGTTCTTACTTATTATTTAAAGACTTTTCATTCTTTATTCAAACTTTTAATCAGATACGAAAAAAATCAACAAATTCGACTAATCTAATTGTTTCTTGAGTAAAAAACAGGTAAGATGAAAGGTAGAATAAAAAAGAAAAGGTGAACATTTTGAATACAATTTTAACTGGGGATCGCCCAACTGGCCAACTACACTTAGGACACTACGTTGGCTCACTAAAAACACGTGTTGAAATGCAAAAAGATCCTGATAACCAATTATTCGTAATGGTTGCAGATATCCAAGCATTAACAGACAACGCTAAAAATCCAGAGAAAGTTTCAGCTAACGTTTTACAAGTAGCGCTTGATTACTTAGCTGTCGGACTTGATCCAAATAAATCGACTTTATTTATCCAATCACAAATCCCGCAATTAGCAGAATTGATGATGTATTATTTAAACTTAGTTAGCGTTTCGCGCGTTCGTCGTAACCCGACTGTCAAAGCCGAAATTGAACAAAAAAACTTTGGCGAAAGTTTACCAGCTGGTTTCTTCGTCTATCCCGTTTCACAAGCAGCTGATATTACGGCCTTCAAAGCAAATTTAGTTCCCGTTGGAGAAGACCAAAAACCAATGTTAGAGCAGACACAAGAAATTGTTCACAGCTTTAATTCAATTTACAAAACAGATGTTTTAGTTCAACCAAAAGCCGTTTTACCACCAAAAGGTATGGGTCGTTTACCAGGAATTGATGGCAACGGAAAAATGAGTAAATCTTTAGGAAATGGGATTTATTTAGCCGATTCAGCCGATGTTTTAAAGAAAAAAGTAATGAGTATGTATACGGATCCAAATCATATCCGTGTAGAAGATCCAGGCCAAGTTGAAGGAAATATGGTCTTTTCTTACCTTGATGTTTTTGGAACAGAAAAAGAATATATTGAAGAATTAAAAGCACAATATCGCCAAGGTGGTTTAGGTGATGTTAAAATTAAACGCTATTTGATCGATGTTTTAGAAGCACATTTTGGTCCAATTCGTGCACGTCGTGAAGAGTTTGCTAAAGATCCAAGTGCCGTTATGGAAATCTTACGTCAAGGTAGCTTAAAAGCAGAAAAAGTTGCTGCAGAAACACTTGATGAAGTTAAACGTGCAATGGGCATTCAGTACTTCTAGAAATAAATAAAAAATACCAGCTACCCAATCACATTACTAATGATTGGATAGCTGGATTTTTTTATAAATTCTTACCAATCAGCTTAGCTCAAGCAGTAACTCGGTAATAAGCTGATTCTTTTTGAAAGTAAAAACCACTTTCAAAAGAATCCTGGCTTATTACTCGTTACTGAACGCTTGACTTATAGCCTCTTCTTATAAAACGGCATTTCTTGAGCTGATATTCGGAGATAAGTTACCTATGATAAAAATGAAAGTACCATTTTTTCATACGTTTTTCTTATCTCTCATATCATAGCGCTCTAGAAATAGCCTCTTACTCAAAACGGCATAACTCAAGCAGTAACTCGGTAATAAGCTAATTCTTTTTGAAAGTAAAAATCACTTTCAAAAGAATCTTGGCTTATTACTCGTTACTGAACGCTTGACTTATAGCCTCTTATCTTACAACTGCTTTTAGTTCTTCTGTTAAGCGAGTTGTCACTTTTTCCATTGCTTTGTTGATTTCTTCGTCGGTTAATGTTGCTTCAGGGTTAGCGAATGTTAAGTGGTATGCAAGCGATTTATGCCCCGCTTCAATGTTATCACCTTGATAAACGTCAAAGATTGCCACTTCTGTTAAGAACTTACCTGCGACTGCTTCAATTTCTTGTACGATGCGTTGACTTGGGATTGTTTCACTAACGAGTAAGGCAATGTCTCTTGAAACACTTGGGAATTTGCTCACTGTTTGGAAGACAAAATGCGTCTCAACGTTTAAAATCGCTGCTAAGTTCAATTCTGCCACATATGTTTCTGGTAAATCATAGGCTTTCGCAGTTGATGGATGTACTTGTCCGACGAAACCAATTAATTTTTCTCCTAAATAAACAAGGGCAGTTCTTCCAGGATGTAATTCTTTTAAGTCACTTGTTTGTTCATATCTTACTTGATCTGCTAAGTCTAAACCAGTAAATAAGTGTTCTAAAATCCCTTTCAAGTGGAAGTATGTTACTTTTTCTGCTTTTCCTTGCCAATCTTGTAATAACCAATCACCTGATAAAGCCATTGCGACATGTTGTTCTTCAACTGGCAACTCTTTGCTAGCAGCATCCGTTTGGTGGAATACATTCCCAATTTCATATAGAGCCAATTGATGATTTTTACGCGCGATATTATAAGCAATATCTTCTAAAAGACCACTTGTTAAGTTCATACGTAAGGTACTACGCTCTTCTGTCATCGGCCAGTCTAAACGAGTTGGAATGCTTTCGCTTGTCATAAAATGATGCGCTTTTTCTTCTGTTGTTAAAGCATAACTGATGGCTTCGCTTAATCCATTGCTTTCTAGCAAGTGACGAATTTTACGAGTTTTTCTTTGTTTTTCAGTTAGAGAACCTGCAACAGTTTCCCCACTTGGTAATGTTGATGGTAAACGATTATAGCCATAAATACGAGCAACTTCTTCAATTAAGTCTGCTTCGATACGAATATCCCAACGTCTTGGTGGTACTGTCACTGTGAATTTTTCATCTGAGACAACCGATTCAAATCCTAGAGCTGTAAAAATTTCTGATACTACTTCTTCTGATAATTCCGTTCCTAAGTAACTATTGATACGGTTTAATGTAATTGCAACTTCTACAGACTCTGCAATAACTTCTGAGCCAGCAACCGCACCCGTTAACACTTCACCACCTGATAATTTAGCAATCATTGCTGCTGCAACATCACAAGCTTGGGCAATTGTTGCATGGTTAATACCTTTTTCAAAACGAGCAGATGATTCACTACGTAAGTTGAATTGTTTTGATGTTCGACGTACAGATAATGAATCAAACAAAGCTGCCTCTAAAGCAACGGTTGTTGAAGTCGAAATAATTTCTGAGTCTAAACCACCCATCACACCCGCCAAAGCAACAGGTACTTGACCATTGGTTACAACGATGTTTTCTGGTGTTAAACTTCTTGTTTCGCCATCTAACGTCACAAATTCTTCTTTGTCTGTTGCTTGGCGTATAACGATTTGTTGGCTGCCTAAGCGATCGTAATCAAACGCGTGCAATGGTTGTCCGAATTGTAAAAGAATATAGTTTGTTACGTCAACCACGTTGTTAATTGGGCGAATACCGGCATTCATTAAACGATTTTGTAACCATTGTGGACTAGGTACCACCGTTACATTTTCAATAATACGAATTTGGTAAGATGGAACAAGTTCTTTATCTTCAACGCTTACGCTGATTTTTTCGCTTGCTGGACGCGCTACTTCTACTAGAGGTTCATCATTAAAAGTTGGTTGTTGGCGGTAAATCGCTGCGACTTCATAAGCCACACCACGCATACTTAATGCATCCGCACGGTTTGGCGTAATTGATAATTCAATAATAGAATCATCCATATCTAAATACGAAAAGACTTCTTCTCCTGGAATAGCTTCTTCTGGTAAGTATTGGATACCTTCTGAATATTCTTTTGGAATAACGGAATCACTATAGCCAATCTCTTCTAAAGAACAAATCATGCCGTTTGACACTTGACCACGAATCTTGCCTTTTTTAATTTTCATATTGCCTGCAATACGCGCGCCTGGTAAAGCCACAATCACTTTAATGCCCGCTTTAACGTTTGGTGCACCACAAACGATTTGTGTTGGTTCTTCTTCACCAATATTTACTTGGCAAATATGTAGATGATCAGAATCTGGATGATCGACACACTCTAACACTTCACCGACCACGATTTTTTTCAAGCCTTCAGATAACACTTCAATTCCTTCGACTTCAATTCCTGTAATTGACATTGTATCGCCAAGTTCTTTTGGCGAGACTTTTGACAAGTCAACGAATTCATTTAACCATTTATATGAAACATACATTATTAATTACTCCCCCTTAAACTGATGAATGAAACGAATATCATTATGATAAAAATCACGAATATCGTTCACGCCGTAACGTAACATTGCGATTCGATCTGGACCTAAGCCAAAAGCAAATCCTGAATATTTTGTTGAATCAATCCCAGACATTTCTAAAACGTTTGGATGAACCATACCGGCACCTAAAATTTCAATCCAACCCGTTTGTTTACAAACGTTACAACCTTGCCCACCACATTTGAAACAACTTACGTCAACTTCAACAGATGGCTCAGTAAACGGGAAGTAACTTGGGCGTAGACGAATCTCACGGTCTTCACCAAACATTTTTTGCATTAAGACTTCCAATGTACCTTTTAAGTCCCCCATTGTAACGTTTTTATCGATGACTAAACCTTCAATTTGATGGAATTGATGACTATGTGTCGCATCGTCTGTATCACGACGGAAAACTTTACCTGGAGAAACCATACGTAATGGTCCTTTTGAAAAATCATGTTTTTCCATTGTCCGTGCTTGAACAGGTGACGTATGTGTCCGTAATAAAATTTCATCGGTAATATAAAACGTATCTTGCATGTCACGTGCTGGATGGTCTTTTGGTAAATTCATGCGCTCAAAGTTGTAATGGTCTTTTTCAACTTCATACCCTTCGACAACTTGATAACCCATACCAACGAAAATATCTTCCATCTCTTCCATAATTTGTGTTAAGACATGGCGTGTTCCGATTGGCATTTGTTTACCTGATAACGTCACATCAATCCGTTCTTTAGCAAGTGCTGCATCCATCGCTTCTTGTTCTAATACTTCTTTACGCGCTTCTAATTGTTCCGCCAAAGCATCGCGAATTTCATTTGCAAAACTTCCTACTTTTGGACGTTCTTCTGCGGACAAATCTTTCATTCCACGTAATACTTCAGTAATTGGGCCTTTTTTCCCTAATGTTTCAACACGAATTTGATTTAAAACAACTAAATCGGTAGCTGCTTCAATCTTTGCTAGTGTTTCGTGTTTAAGTGCTTCTAATTTTTCTTGTAAAGACATGTGAATCCTCCTTATAAATGTTTATAGATAAATTGAAATTGCGAATAAAAAAACACGAGACTCTCTTCCCTTTATATTAAATAAAGGAACGAGATCTCGCGTTACCATCCTAATTCATAGTCAAAACTATGCACTTAATTTCTTAACGATTATCAATAACCGGCTTTATATAAAGCAAGCTCCGGAAGTGAACTTCATTTTTCGATTGCCAATCCTGCTTTCAGTCAATGACAGGACTCCCTTTTTAGCATCAGCCAAACTACTCTTTTCCATCGAGGCTTTTTATCTATTCAGTTCATACGTAGTTTACTAGACTTAATCAGAGAAATCAAGCGTTAAAGTGATTTCTCTTTTAAGGCAATAATTTTCTTGGCACTTAAAGCAATCAAATAAACATCGGTTACTGGCTTATTGAGTGCTTCTTGCAACGCTTCTTTATATAGTCGTAACTGGCCTTGATAATTTTGAATAAAAGCGGCTTCGTCTTTAATAAAGCTGTCGGTTTTAAAATCATAAAGCACAACGTGGTCATCGTATTCAATGTAACCATCAATCATCCCATGAATTAATAGCTCTGCACCCTCTTCATCAAAATCTAAATAAACATCTTGTGCTTCTTTTAACATCGAAAATGGTTGTTCACGTTTGACTCGTTTTGAATTTGCTAAGATTTCTTGCCCAAAATCAGTCTCAAAAAACCATAAAATCGATTGTAACGGAACTTTTTTCGCCAACGTTTCATCGAGTTGATTCGTTGTAATAAAGTGCGTCATTTGTGATTGTAAATAAGCCAAGTCTGGTTGAATCGTCAAAGGTAACAACTGTAAAAAGGTATGTGTGACACTACCAATTGCCGCCCCATCGATGGCTCTTTCTTGCATAAATTTCGGCTGAGCTAGACGCTCATTGACGTAGCGATATTGTTGCTTTTGGCTTTGTTCAAATGTACTTTCCCAAGCTAACTTCGTAATTTCTTTATCATCTGGGTCATTGTACAATCGTTTAATTTCCGAAACACTTTGGTAACTTGTGGTCATCGTTGATTTTTCTAATGGATATTGATATTCCAAGATTTGAAATATTGGGGCTAAATCTTCTTCCACTTCGCTAGCTTCTTCAACGAACGCTGTTTGATTATTTTCAAATAAAAGTGACGTTTGTTTAATCTTGTCTTCATTCCACCACTCAATTTTAAAGTTCCCTGGATGATGAATTTTTTTAACGGGATCAATTTCTTCATCAAAAAACTCAGTCATTTTCGGATGACGGATGAGTGTCATTCCAATCCAGTTCATCAAATTCCCTAGTGGTTTATAACGTAAGATTCGACTTAAAATGGGATCCGTCTCATTGAGCGCTTGTGACCATTGTTTAAGCGTATCGGCCTTGTCTTTATATGAACCCACTAAATATAATTTTTGTTCGCTTCGTGTTAAAGCCACATACAATTTACGCATTTCTTCGGATAAAGCTTTTTCCAAACGAACTTGTTTGATTACTTGATAAGGCAACGTCTCAAAACGCACACGTTCTTCATCAATTAATTGAATCCCTGCTCCCAGTTGTTCCTCTAGAACAAAACGTCCATTTAAATCTTGATTATTAAAGCGCTTATTCATATCCAAAACAAAGACTACTGGGAATTCTAGTCCTTTACTACCGTGAATAGTCATCAATTTAACCGCATCTTCGACAGATTCTGTAAAGGGCTGTGCTAAATCTTTTTCTTTTTCTTGAATTTTTTCAATGAAACGAATAAATTGATATAAACCTCTAAAACTACTTGTTTCATACATTTCTGCCCGATTCACCAAGGCCGTTAAGTTAGCATAACGTTGGCGACCTGATGGTAAACCAATCACATAGTCTAAGTAAGCTGTCTCTTCATAAATTTGCCAAAGTAAATCAGCAATCGACTGGCGACGAGCCTGTTCGCGCCAATGAGTTAATTGTTCCGAAAATTGTTGTAACTTTTTACCTAAAGCCGTTTTTAATTGAGTAGCTACTAAGAATGCTTCATAATAACTACTTGTTTTATTTATTAAACGAATTTCAACGAGCTCTTTTTCACTCAAACCGACAATTGGCGAGCGTAAAACAGCTGCTAGAGGGATATCTTGATAAGGGTTATCAATCAATT
>DXBN01000146.1 GCA_019116505.1 Candidatus Enterococcus avicola
ATAACGTTAGTCGCTAGTTCTTTAGTCATCTGCGTATTAAGTTGGTAAGCAATAACCCGTCGGGTTACTGGATTATAGACACTAGCTAGGTAACACCAAGTATGGTTAAGGGGAATGTACGTAATATCAGTGACGAATTTACAATTGAAGTGCAACAAGTAAGAAAATAAAAATAGACTCCTAGCCTGAGTCCTGTAGAATGAAGTCACCATAACAATCATCTAAAGGAGTTCTTAGGCTATGAGTCCATATACACATCTTACCTTAAAAGACCGCGAATGCATACTGTTAGGTGTAACTTTACACCATACTTACCAGGTTATTGCCGATCAAATCGGTTGTTCCAAAGCCACTGTGTCACGAGAAATTAAACGCAACGGCGGTCGGGGTGCCTATTCTGCCGTAAAAGCCCAGCAGAACTATCAACAGCGCCGATTAAAGAGTCGTCGCCTCAGGGTACTGGAGAATTTAAAGCTACGCGACTTTGTCCTTCACTGCATTCTTCAACGGCAATGGTCACCCGAGCAAATCGCCGGTCGTTTATCTTTAGAGAACAGTAATTGGCATATCAGCTACAACACGATTTATCGCGGAATTGAACGAAATAATTTAGGCGTTAAACGTAAAAGTCATGGGGCTCGAGGATTCGCTCGAAAGTTACGACATCGTGGGAAAACTCGTAAGGTTAAAGGAACTGTCAACGAACGACGTGGCCGTTTTAATAATGTCCCATCAGTCCATGAACGACCAGTCTCATGTGAGAATCGGACTCGTTTTGGCCATTGGGAAGGCGATACCGTTCGCGGCAAGATCGGGCGTTCGGGTTTAGTGTCACTGGTCGACCGTAAGTCACGATACCTTCTGTCTGAGCGTGTACCCAAAGTGAATGCCAAGAATGTGACCCAAGCGATGATCGACCTCCTGCATACAGTCACACCTAAACGCGTTCGTACGCTTACACCAGACCGAGGTACAGAGTTTGCGGGTTATCGTGAAGTCGGTAAAGAGCTTGGTATCTCAGTCTATTTTCCAGACCCGCACGCACCACAACAACGTGGGACCAACGAAAATACCAATGGTCTCATCCGAGAGTATTTTCCCAAAGGAACTGACCTTGATGAACTGACCGATCAAGATATCGCGAAGTTTGTCAGGGATTTAAATAATCGACCCCGTAAGGTCTTAGTCTGGAAGACACCGTCTGCAGTTTTCTTCGGTAAAAAGTTACACTTGATTTGACAATTCGTCGCGCAAAAAAGGACCAAAACAAAAGTTTTGCTTTGATCCCTATTTCAACGCTGATCACTAAAAGTTTTTAAATCAGCTTTTATTACAGATTTATATTAACGTTTTTCAATTTCATCTTCAGCGACCCATTTATGGTTGGTAACTTGCTTGCCACCATTTGTAGGCTGATAATTTACCATGTAAGCTGGTCCCTTTTGGATCTCAACTATCGTAGCAGAGCTATTTTTCATCCCCGCCATATGATCAGCTTTTAATGTTACCTTATCACCTTTTTTGTATTCTTTTCGATTACCCTCGATTTCATTAATAGTGACCCATTTATGATCTTTGACCATTTTTTTATCGGAAGTTGATTTGTAATCTACTGCGTATAACTTCGAGTCATAAGCATTTACGATCGTTGCATTGGCATCTTTCATACCTTTCATATGATCTGCCGTTAACTTAACTTTAGTACCGGCCTTATATTTTGGTTGCTCAGCTTTCTTTAAACCATGCACTTTTTTCGAACCTGTATGCTCGTGCATTTCTGTTTTCTCAGAAGAATGACTGTGCGTAGATGACCCTTCTTTTTGAGTAGAATTACTAGAACAGCCTGCCACCAAGAATAACATGGCAACTACTGCACACACATACCGTACTAACTTTTTCAACTTTCCCACTCCTTTTTGATAAAGTCTGTTTCTACCTTAACTATAACTAAGAAATAGCTAGTTGACAACAAATTACCCTCAGCAAATTGAGTATGCTCATTTATCTTAAAAAAGCGGCACATTCTGCCAATAAAAAAGCCTTCCCTTAGCACGAGAAAGCTTTTTACTGAATTACCAAATTTTATTTTTCTCTAAATTCGCCCTTGATCACTGAATCTCCATCATCGGAATGATCACCTTGAGTGGGATCAGTCATAACAAGCGCAGTCACTGCATATAAGATAGCCCCACCGATAATATTACCAGGAAATATGATCAAAAATGCACCGATGATCCGCACAATTGCCTTATCCCAACCAAAATATTCAGCAATACCGCCAAAAACACCAATCACTATTTTGTCAGACGATTTTGTTAATTTCTTTTTAGTCATTTAAAAAACTCCTTTTTTAGTCACGCACTATCAAATTTTATCATTTTAAGCTTCTATGTCATTTTTATGAGTTAAATCGTGTTCTTTGTCTGGAATAAAAACCTGATCTAAACTTTCTTTATAATCCGTCCACATTTTATAAACCTGTTCCAAATGCTGTTCACCATCACTTGTGATTTGATAATACCTACGATTTCTACCCTGAAACGGCTGGTCATAGGTCGTTAAATACTCCTCTTTTTTCAAACGACGAAGTACGGGGTACATTGTCGATTCGGAAATTGAAATTGCCTTCTGCATTTCTTGCGTTAATGCATAACCGTAATAATCTTCTCGATTCAACAAGGCTAAGACCAGACCGTCAAGTAAATCAGCGGTTACTTGAATTTTCATAAGCACTGCTTCCTTTCTTTAACAAACTCTGCTTAACGGACTGTGTTGTCTCCACCCGAATTTTTGACTACTACTACATTCTGCGCTGTACCACTATGGATCCGGCTGCCTTCATTAGTTTTACCAAATACATGATTGTCACCATCAGAACTTGTAACATCAAAACCACCAGCTTTAACGTTAGTCAAAAGATTATCTCCATCGGAAGTAGTCAGTGAATAACCATTGGTTACTGTACTTTCGGCAATGTTAACATCTCCGTCAGAAACATCCACTTTACCGCTATCCAAAGCAACGTTATGCATCCTAATGTCGCCATTGTCTTGCTGGATCTCAACATTACACAATGCTCCGTTGCGCACACTTAAATCTGAATCTTCTACGGTCACTAACCCGCTTAACAAATTAGTGTTTTCCAAACTAATATCGTCACCATCACGCATTTCAATATTTGTAGTGTCAATATTCATATTGTCTAATTTTAAAGAACCCTCAGATCCTAGTGCTTCTAAGTTAGCAATACTAAGACCTTGCATATGAGTTTCTCCATAATTATTAAGATCACGAACTTTTTTCAATCTGCCATTAAGAAAAGCCAGTTGATAATGTGCAAGTCAATGATAAGTATTTGAAATCAAAATTATAAGTGGACATGTTTTGAGTTAAAAAATGAGATTAACTACTGATGATGTATTTGATTCTACACTATTTTTACGAAAAATATCATCATAATTTAATGTCTAGTTCGAAATTTATAATTAGAAACCTTTTTGGGGCAAATTACATGGATACTATTTCTTAGTTAAAATATGAGTCTAGTGACTATCGGTTGAAACTAAAACAACTTTTTTGACAACGCTTACCAACATGCTGTAATCTTATTTAATATATAACAAATAATCTATATACTCTTTTCCATATCTAAAATCATATGATTAGGAAGATACAAGTATGAGTGATAGAAAATGCACGCGAAAAAGGCTGGCCGGAAGGGCGGAAAAGCAACCGCTAAGTCACATGATAAAAATTTTTATGAGAAATTAGGAGAAAAGGGTGGCGAAAAGACCGCCAAGACACACGGTAAGGATTTCTATCGTGAAAACGGCAAAAAAATGTGTCCAAAATTAGTTGTAGTAAGATTAAAATACACCTCAGATTGGGGTAATTTACCCCCTGCCAAGTAAATAGATAATGCAATGACATCTATTTACTTGGCAGGGAGGGGGTTTGATTTAGAAAATCTTTGTAAATCACTATTATACAAGGAGGACTCCATGACATTAACAAATTATGCTTTAAAAATTAGTCGTTTAACTAAAGTTGATTTGGATAATAACTCTGTTATCTGGAGGAAATTAGTTGATCCAAGCAAAGCTGAATTATCATTTATTTCTAAAAAAATGGGAATCAATGAAGATGTCTTGACAGGCCTGATAACTAACGATGATACTCGCTGTGAAGAAATTAGCAGTACCGAGACGCCTTTTGTTCTTTTATTAGTTCTTTTATTTCCAGATATTTCACATGTTAATTTGAAATTGAATAACTTGATATCTAATGTTTTTGTTTTTATCTTGTCTGATGAGATTATTACTTTATCTAACTATAGTTTTTCTAATATTTTAGAAAATGTTCAGAAAGAGACGGCCCATCAAAATAACGAATCATCTATGTATATAGCTTTAAAACTTATATTATTAGCTTATAAAAAGATGCTATCTGACTTGCGCACGATAAAAGATCGTATTGACCACTTAGAAAGCCAAATGAATTCTTTGGGGCCTAATAAAACTGTCTTTTTTAGAATTGTTCAATCTTCAAAAACTTATGATTGTTATTGAATCTACCTATAAATAGGATGAATCAGTTTTAAAATTTATTAAACACCAGGGAAGCTTTTTTCAATTAAATTTAACAATTAATAAGAGTTTGTTTTCTAATATTTACAATCAAAAAAGCCTTATTAACAGTACCTTAATTTCTTACAAAAAATTTTTAAATCATATTGGTGGTTTAGTCACGAATGTGGTTTCTTTTCAGCTTAATATCATCATGAAGACATTGAGCGAGTTATCAATCGTTTTAAGTATCCCCACCATTATTTTTGGCTTTTGGGGGATGAACACGAAGGTACCACTTAGTAATGAATCCCACGGTACAGTTGTTATAATTACTGTTTCACTCATCTGCTCAATCCTTGTTTATAACTGGCTTAAGAAGAAAAAGTACCTACTAACTGACAAAAAGGTTTTCCAATTGTTATTATTAAAGAACATATATGTTTAGTCGTAAGAAAATTGCATTAACTTATGCTAAGAAGTGGTGTCGGAATATTGATATTGCTACTTAAGAGATTAACTTGGACTTTAACTTTACGATTAATTGACTAAAAAATTTACTTAATTGTAAATAATGGAGGTTATTGAAATGCCTTGGAATGAACAAAATTACCCACCATCAATGAAAAATTTGAAAAAAGTGGTTCGAAAAAAAGCTATTGAGATCGCAAATGCGCTTAAAGAAAAAAATTATGACGATAAGCGGGACATTTCAATTGCTACGGAACAAGCGGAAAAATGGTATCAACATCGCTCTGATTTAAAAGACGACACTCCATTCAAGAAGAATTTAAGGAGGCATAGCTAATGATATCACTTTTGGAAAAACACCCAAACAAAATTACTCCTCATATACCAATAGAAAAGCCTAAAAAGCAATTACCACAAAGATTTCCAGTAAAGACTCCCCCTGAAAACCCCCAAATAAATCCAGAAA
>DXBN01000147.1 GCA_019116505.1 Candidatus Enterococcus avicola
ACACTTCAGATTGCTTCTGAAGGTAGTGGTGTCATTTATAAAAAAGATGGTAAGGATGCCTATGTCGTTACGAATAATCACGTAGTTGAAGGTCAAAAAGGGCTTGAAGTCATGTTACAAGACGGTTCAAAGGTTCAAGCAGAACTTGTCGGAACGGATGCCTTTACTGACTTAGCCGTTTTAAAAATCGCTTCAGAAAATATCAAAAACGTCGCGACTTTTGGTGATTCAGAATCTCTAAATGTTGGGGAACCTGCGATTGCGATTGGCTCACCTCTTGGTTCTCAATACGCCAACTCTGTCACTCAAGGGATTATTTCTTCGCTAAACCGTCCCGTTCAAAGTACCAATGAAGCTGGTGAGCTCGTAAGTATCAATGCGATTCAAACCGATGCTGCCATTAACCCTGGTAACTCTGGTGGAGCATTAATTAATATCGCCGGTCAAGTCATTGGTATCAACTCTAGTAAAATTGCTAGTTCTGCGGGTTCCGGTGTGAGCGTTGAAGGGATGGGCTTTGCCATTCCAAGTAATGATGTTGTCGAAGTGATTAAGCAGTTAGAAGATAATGGTCGAGTAATCCGCCCTGCACTTGGTGTAACGATGATTGATCTTTCGAACATTTCGGTTCAACAACAACGTGAAATTCTAAAATTACCTGAATCTGTCGATAGCGGTGTGGTAATTCGGATGGTTGCTGGTGCAACTCCTGCTGAAAAAGCGGGTCTGCAACAATACGATGTCATTACTAAAATTGATGGTGAAAAAGTAACGAATAGTACAGAATTACGTGCTGCTCTCTACAAGAAAAAAATTGGCGATTCAATGGAGATTACTTTCTTCCGTGGGGATGAAGAACAGACTGTAACGGTAGAATTAACCGTTGACCAATCAATTTTACAACAAGAGCAACAAGAACAACTACAACCAAATCAATAAGAAAAAAAGGAAATGCCTCCACTTTGAGAAGCATTTCCTTTTTATTCTTATTGTCCGATTGCAAAGGCTGAGCCGACAACCGCATCTTGTGGTAATTCTAAAATACCACGTTTCATTGGTGCATTGGCTAAGTTTAATTCTTTAGCCGAACAAACCATACCGAAACTTGCCACGCCACGTAGTTCACCTGGCCAAATTAATAAACCATCCGGCATCATTGCACCTGGTTTTGCGACAACAACTTTTAGACCTTTACGAATGTTCGCTGCGCCACAGACAATTTGTAAAACTTCACCGTTATCAACTTCAATTTCAGTCACTGATAAGTGATCGCTGTCTTCATGAGGGACACAGTTTTTCACAAGTCCGACAACAAATTTTGGTGTGTTATCTTTTTCTAAAACATCTTCAAAACCAGCTTTTTGAACCAATTCATTTAATTGGGCAAATTGTTCGTCTGTTAACTGAACTTGTCCAACGCCTTCAATTGTCATTTCATTTGAAATATCAAAGAAATTCCAACCAATCACACGACCATCTTCTGTTGTTAAACGCGCGATATTTCCTTTACGCTCAGTTGCTTGTTTCATACTCTTATCGTCTGCGGTAATCACCATTAAAGTATCACTCACATGTTTTGGGTTATATGCAAAAATCAAAACTTCTTCCTCCTAATCATTTTCCTTGCTCATTGTATCAGAATTCAACGATTATTTCATCTCTTCTAGTTTAAATAAAACCGCATCACCTGATTTAAGGGTTAATTCCTGAGCGCCTTTTAAAGCCATCTCATCATTGATATCGTACATCCAATATTTCCCAGCAGCTTCGTCTTGTTTGTGACCATCAATACTTGTAATAAAACCATCATTCGCTTCTATCGTAAAATTAGCAGCCATAATGTCGTATAAAACATCGCCTTCGTCAAACGTTACTTCTTTTGTTTCAATTTCTTCGCCATCAATCTTCAGTGTAATCGTAGCTACTTGCTGAGAAACGCTTGAGCTAATCGTACTTTCAATTGTCGTTGATTCTGGTGTTGCTGATGGTGTGGCACAGCCACTAATCGTTACAAGTCCTAACACGGTCAAAAATAATAATTTCATCTTTGTCATCAATCGTCTCTTTTCCAACAAAAAAGCCGATAGACTCGACTTTTTTGTTTGTTTATTTTTCTGTTTCTTCTTGTTTTTCTGTTGGAGTAACAACTAACACATCACATGGTGCTTTGCGAATAACATAACTGGCAACACTACCAACCATCATAGCTTCTACTCGATTTAACCCAGACTGACCAACCATAATCAAATCAATATTATGTTTTTTAGGTAGTTCAATTGCTAGAACACTTTTTGCTTGTCCAAAAGTTAAATCTTTGGTTATTTTTGAAAAATTAACCGATTCTGCATATAACCGACAACGTTCTAATATCTCATTGCCATGGGCCATTTGCTCTTCAATGTATTCATTTCCTAAAGGGGCAACCGTTAAAGCCGTCGTCATTTGTTGCTCAATAACGTTCGTTACGATTACTTCTCCTTCATTTCTTCTTGCAACTTCAACAGCTTTACGAAAAGCTTCCATTGCTTGTTCTGATCCATCGACACCAACTAATATTTTCTTGTAGGTCTGTTCCATTTTATTCACGCTCCTAATTATGATTAGTTCGCTGATAAGCTACGGATAAATGTCGCAATCTCTTCTTTTGTTTTACGGTTTTTATTAACTAGACGGCCGATTTCTTGACCCTCTTTTATCACCACAAAGCTCGGAATACCAAAAATCCCCCACTTAACACACACGTCGATAAATGCATCGCGATCAACTTCAATCCATTGATATTCGGGAAATTCTGCTTTTAATTCTGGCATCATTGGCTTAATATAACGGCAATCTCCGCACCATTCAGCAGTAAAGAAAAAGATATTTTGCCCTTTTTCAACATATGTTGCTAATTCTTCTAAATCTTTTGGAATAATCATTAAATTCTGTGTCTCCTATTTTCCAGCAATAATGGTGTCAATTGTTGATTTGTCTAGACCTTTAAGGATTTGAATCAACATTTCACGCGCTGCTTCAAAATCTTTAATGTTAAACATCGTTTGGTGTGTATGGATATAACGACCCGCTACACCAATGACTGTACTTGGAATGCCTTCGTTAGCCATGTGAGCTGCACCTGCATCCGTTCCACCTTTTGAAACAAAGTACTGATACGGAATATTGTGTGTTTCTGCTGTATCTAATAAGAATTCTTTCATCGCTGGTAACATAATTAAACCTGGATCAAAAATACGTAGTAATGTTCCTTCACCTAAATGACCAAAAGTACCATTTTTAGTTAAGGTGTCATCGGCTGGTGAACAATCCACCGCAAAGAATAAATCGGGTTTGAATTTTGTTACGGACGGACGTGAACCACGTAAACCGACTTCTTCTTGTACGTTTGCGCCGGCAATTAAGGTATGGTTCAATTGCTCGTTTTGTAACGCTTCTAAAGCTTCTAATACTAATGTACAACCGTAACGGTTATCCCATGCTTTTGAAATAATATTTTTACCATTGGCTGTTTTAATTGTTTCGACAAATGGTACAACTGTGTCACCTGGGCGCACGCCATATTCTAATGCTTCTTCTTTTGATTCAAAACCAGCATCAAATAAAATATCTGTTACTTCGACGCCTTTTTGAGCTGCACCACCACGCATTAAATGTGGAGGTACTGAAGATGAGATACAAGTGTATTTGCCTTTAGCTGTTTGCAATGTGTAACGTTGTGCTGAAACAACATAAGGATTCCAACCGCCTAAAGGTGTTACTTTAAATAAACCACGGTCAGTAATATGTGTCACCATAAAACCAACCTCATCCATATGTGCTGCTACCATAATTCTTGGGGCGTCTTGTTGCGCATGTTCGCGAATCCCAAAGATTCCACCTAAGCCATCTTGTTCTACACGATCGACTAATGGCGTCATCGCTGTACGCATATAATCACGAACCTCATGTTCAAATCCGCTTGTGCCTTGAAGTTCTGTTAATTCCTTAATTCGTTGAAATGTTTTTTCGTTCATCATATCGTTTGATCGAGATCAAACATTCGCCTCCTTAAACTATTTCTTATATTATAACTCAATTTTCATTTAATTTGGTGTTTTCTTATTGGTTTTTTTGAGTCTATGGTAAAATGGAAACAAATAGAAAAAGTAAGTAGAAGTTGTCTATGTCTAAAGAACGTCACTTTTCACCTTTAAAAGCTGGTCTTGTGATTGGCGCAAGTATCGGTGCGGCCGCTGGAATTTACGGTACGCTATGGGTGAAAAAACATCAAACCGTTAAACCTGATCAAATTTTAATAAACATCAAAAAGGGTTTCCTTGCTGAAGGTCCAATTGAAGGCTCCTGGATTGAACATGAACCCGTATTTATCGATCATATTGTTCAAGAATCAAAAGCTTATACCGGGGGAATTGTTCGCTATGAAGGCGATGAATTAGTCGTTTATGAATTTTTAGCCGATGCCGATTCTGGCGCTATTTTAAATATCACACAATTAGAATCACAATAAAACAGACGAAAAAAGAGGTTAAGGAAATTTTCCCTAACCTCTTTTTTGTTATTAACGTGCTAAACGATAGATTGCGTCTGCATAAATAACTGCCGCACGGAATAAATCATCTAAACTCATAAATTCATTGGCTTGGTGCATCGTATCGGTAAAGCCTGGGAACATCGCTCCAAAAGCTACACCGCGTTTTAATAGACGACCGTATGTACCGCCACCGATAATCTGTTCATAACCTTTTTCACCAGTATGTTCTTCGTAAACAGCCAATAATGTTGAAACTAATGGATCTTCCATTGGTACATAGTGGGGGCCTGAATGTTTTTCTTCGACATCTAATTTAGCCACGTATTGACCGATTGATTGCTCAATACCAGCAGCCAATGTTTCTTTGTCTGTTCCTTGTGGGTAACGGAAGTTGAAGTTCATGTACGCCCCTTCTTCTCCTGCTGTAAATTCGAATAAACCAGCATTCATAGTTAGTTTACCCATTTTTTCATCATCGTGTGCCACACCTAATTTTTCACCGTAAACATCTAAATGGACATGGCTTGCTGTTGCGATAAAGTTTTTCGCTCCGCCACCAAAATCAAAGTCTTCTAGGAAAACAGCTAAATAAGTGGCAGCATTAATCCCAGCTTGAGGATTCGCACCGTGTGCACTCTTACCAATTAATTTAATTTCAACTTTTTCATCCGCGACCTCAGCAATACCATTAATTGGATTTGCTGCTACATAAGCTTCAAAAGCTGTTTTTAAAGCAACTGCTGCTTCATTTGATGGTGTCACAATCGTTGCAACCGCATCTTGAGGAACCATATTCGGGCGTAAACCTGCTTTAAAATGTCGTAATTCATAGCTGCCGCCATTTGTACTTTCAAAGTGAGGGGCAATTGAAACGTTGCCTTTTTCACCGTTGATAATTGGAAACTCGGCATCTGGTGCAAAACCAAAGTCTGGCATTTCTTCATGTTCGAAGTAGTAATCCATGTCTTTCCAAGTACTTTCTTCGTCAGAACCAACAACAAAACGGATTTTTTTAGAAACAGGTAGTCCCAATTCTTTAATAATTTTTAAACCGTAATAAGCTGCCATGCTTGGACCTTTATCATCCGAAGAACCACGCGCATAAATTTTGTTATCTTTAATAACAGGCACGTATGGATCAGTATCCCAACCATCGCCAGCAGGTACGACATCCATGTGACCAAAGATACCTAAAATCTCATCGCCATCACCGTATTCAATATGACCAGCATAGTTGTCTACGTTTTTGACAACAAAACCATCACGTTCGCCATAAGCCAACATATGTAAAAGCGCATCACGCGGTCCAGGTCCAAACGGTGCGTCTGTCGTTACTTTATCATCTTCTCTTTCACTTTTAACTTTTAAAAGCTCAACTAAATCGTTTAGTAAATCCTCTTTACGATCTTCAACTTCTTGTTTCCAATTGATTGTCATAAATTTCCCTCCAATAACTATTCTACTTGTTATGATACCACTTTTTGTTTTTTAATTGGGAGATTTTGCAATAAAATCGGCTGAAAAATCCAACCAATTTGGTTTTTTCAGCTGCCTAGCAATCGTTCTTTAGTCCAATACCCATTTTCACTTTGATTCAATATACTAAAGACGAACAATTTTTTTGAAAGGAAGATTTCTTTGCGAATTATCATTCGCTTAGTTATTTTGAGCATTAATCGAATGTTCTCAGCTATTTACTTTGCATCGCCAAAGTGATATCAACGATTTTATGATGAATACAACCGGTGTTTTAATCGGCCGGTGTCTTCTGATCTGCAAAATCGATCGACACAGCTCCCGATTTTGATTGGCTTATCTATCCGACAATTAGTATTTTAAGTTGTTTCTTCTTTTAATTAAAAAATGAGAGCTCAACCGATTAAAAGGTTGGCTCTCTTTTTGATTACAAATTAACCACGTAACGCTTCAACGTCACGAGCAATTACTAATTCTTCATCTGTTGGAATCATGAAGACTTTAATTTTTGACTCAGGTGTAGAGATTTCAACATCTTCTCCACGTTTTGCATTTTGTTCTGGGTCGATTTCACAACCAAACCAGCTAATACCGTTAATGATGTCTTCACGAACGTTCGCAGCATTTTCACCGATTCCTGCTGTGAAGACAATTGCGTCAACACCGTTCATTACTGCTACGTAGCTACCGATGTATTTACGGATACGATCGTTGAAAATTTCTAAAGCAACTTGTACTTCTTTTTTATCAGTATTTGCTCCTAAGTCACGCATATCACTTGAAATACCTGACAAGCCTAATAAACCTGATTTTTTGTTTAAAATATCAACCATTTCGTTGATACCAATGTTTAATTTATCCATGATGAATGGTAATGTTGAAGCGTCAACGTCACCTGCACGAGTTCCCATTGTTACACCTGCTAATGGCGTGAAGCCCATTGAAGTATCAATTGATACACCACCGTCAACGGCAGTAATTGAAGCACCGTTACCTAAATGACAAGTGATAATTTTTGTTTCTTCGATTGGTTTACCTAACATTTCAGCTGCACGTTCTGCAACAAAACGGTGGCTTGTTCCGTGGAAACCATATTTACGTACTTTGAAGTCTTCGTAAAATTCTCTTGGTAAAGAGTATAAGTAGTTTACTTCTGGCATTGTTGCATGGAAAGCTGTATCAAAAACAGCAACACTGATGATTTCAGGCAATAATTGTTTGAAAGCTTTGATTCCCATTGCATTTGCTGGATTGTGTAATGGCGCAAATTCAGCTAAGTCTTCGATGTTTTTTAGAACTTCATCATCAATGATAACTGAACGGTCGTAGAATTCTCCACCATGAACAACACGGTGACCAACACCTGTGATTTCATCGTATGAAGCTAAGATTTTTAAATCGATTAATTGGTCTAGTAACATTTTAACAGCAACATCGTGATCTTCGATATCAACAACTGTATGGTATTTTTCACCTTCACCATATTTGATTGTAAAAATTGAATCATTTAAACCAATACGTTCTACGATTCCTTGTGCGATTACTGTTTCTTCTGGCATAACATAAAGTTGCCATTTTAAACTTGAACTACCAGCATTAATTGCAATTGTTTTAGACATTTCTTGTTCTCCTCAATAATTTATATTTTATATTTTTAAATTGGAACTTTTGACATAAGTATAAAAAACAGATGCCCTAGCCCCTGTTTTAAACAGAAATTAGATGTTTGCTTGTTTCCAAGCCGTTACTTCAGTGAAAAAATGCGCAACTTTTTGTGGATCTTTTAAGCTTGCTAATTGAGCAACCAAAATTTGATCGGCTTGTTTAGCTTCTGCGCCTTTATTTTGTAAAATAACAATACTTTTATGAGATGCTTCATTTTTGAACAACTCATCTGGTAATTGAATAATGCCTTGTAAGTAGGCTGATTTTCCTATCCAGTTTTTAAAGTATTCACTTTGGTCACTTTCTAAAAAGTTACTTGGTAATAAAAAGAGTCCAAAACCATTTTCACGAACTTGCTTCATTGCTTGTTCTACTAATAAATGGTGGGCATAACTATGACCTTGTTTAGAGGCCGTTTCAAAAGAATAAGCAATGCTATCAATCGGATAATAACCAATTGGTAAATCGCTGACTGCCACATCAACAAGTTCTGGTACTTCTTGTTGTAAAGCATCTTGATGGATTAATGTTGCGTTTGCCTGAATCCACTGATTGTTAGCCGCTGCGATTTCAATTAACAATTCATCATTATCAATTCCAAATCCACGACTGTCATAACCAGACATTTTCAAATTCGTTAGCAAGGTAAGTAACAGATTTCCTGTTCCAACACCTACATCAAGGATCGACAGTGCTTCTTTTTTATTTGGGTAAAATTGTTCGATTAAATACACAAATAAAAAACCAATACTATCTGGAGTTAATTGATGGTTGGCTTGGACCGGCTCGCTTTGTGTACCTTTTAAAAGCAGCAACTGCGCCAATTTTCGAATTTCTTCAGATTCTAGGTTTTTTGACTGTAATTCTTGATAGATTGTTTTTAGTTTTTCAACTGTTTGTGTATCTGGGACATCACTAATTACTTGAACATTATATTCATCTAAGATATTACCTACTTGTTCAAGATAGGCTTCAAAAAAAGAAGTTGTTAAGGCATTTTGCAACAGTTCAATGGCTTCTAAATTTAAATGAAAGCTCGACTCGACACTTTCCACTGACATAAGGCACCTCTTTTCAATAATCACTATAACAACTTTAATTCCTGTTTAATTTTATATGATTTAGCCTAAATAAGCAACCAGTTGAGCCTGTGAAAAGCTTTTTTTGAATTGGATCTTCGGAAATTACAAAAAGAATGGAAAGAAAGTCACATAAGCAACTCTCCTTTCATTCTTTTTTCAAAAATTCGTTTTGCGGTTACAACAGCGAATCACAATGTTAATCTATCAGGGATTCTACTGTACTACTCTCGTTGGAAAACTGTATACTTTCTTCTGTTGTTCCACTTGTATTTTCTGAAAACTCAAGTTCACTTGATTGAGTCGATTCAATTGTTTCAATAATTTCTTCATATCGTTGTTTGTGCTTCTTTGTTTTTGCGATAATAATCAGTTTCAACTCTTCCCTATAAAAATCGACTGTTCCGACAGAATATTGATAACTGCCACTCATCGGACGCTCGTTTTCAGGAATGTCTAAGTATTCCACTAAAAATAATTCCTTCATGATCGCCATTTGATAATATTGTGTATTTCGATTGGTTGCATATACCGTCAATTGATAATGCTCAGCAAGAGCTAAATATAAAAATGTAAAAATTCCTAACGTGGCAATCGCTAAAACAAAGATACTTCCTCGATATTTATGGGATGGTCCATTTACCAACTTTTTCATCTCCATTCAAAAAGGTGACGGTAAAAAGAATCGTTTGATTGACTCTTTCAAAAACCAACGATTGAACTTGGGTCAAAATGGGTTCTGTTCCACCATTATTACTTAAATAAATATATTGATTTTTTGAACTATATTTAATTGCTAAACCGACAACTTTTCCTTCGTGTAATTCATGACGATCAAAAACAAGTCCCGTACTACTGACGCTTCGAAAAGTGCCCTTTTCTGCGATTTTATCAAATTGGACTAAAAAAATTTGCCACTCTAACTCTTCTCGACTTTCAACATTTTGACGAATCTTTTGACTTTGTTGAAACGTACCTGAAATGATTAAAAAGAAGAGACTAATGATCGTTAACGAAACGAGACATTCGATTAATGTAAAACCTGCCGATAGACTACTTGCGGTAAATACCAAATTGTTTCTTTTCCGAGCTAATTTGCGCATAAGGAAGTTCCTCCAAACGATAGCTAACTTCATAATATCCATTTCTTTCAATATTAACTAGCCCTGTCTTTTGCTGTATTCTACGTGCTTCAACGACTTCTTCATAAAGTACGCGATGCATCCGAGAATCAATCATCTTATTTTCAATATCAAGCAAAAAGCCGAGTTCGCCTTGATAAAAAAATAAAACAGCAAAACTAATGATTCCAAATGCTAATAGTGTTTCTAATAAAACAAACCCTTTATGTTTTTTTCCGGATTGTTTTTTCATAGTGTCCTTTACCAAATAAAAAATTATACGATATGTCGATTTTCTTCGCCTCCCAAGTAATATAAAACGAGCGCATCTGGCCTTTGTCTCCCGTTCCAATTGTAAAATTCATCGGTGGAAAATTAGAAACGTGCAGCTCTTCTGGAACGGGTAAAATAAAAGATTGTTCACCCACTTTAAAATAAATTAAACCACTCCCACTTTCACGCCCCATAATCACCCGCTCTTGTTCGACAAACGAGGCTTGATGATTCAATAAAATATGTCTGTCTAGTTTCGTAAAAAAATGACGAATGGCTAATTCTCTTTCTAACTCTTTGGTGACGCCAACACTTAAAGTGACCATAATACTAACTAATGATAAAACAAGGAGAGATTCGATGAGGGTGAAACCGGTAGTTAAATAACTTCTTTTCATTATTTTCCTCTGAAGTGTTCTTCAAATAAATCTTTCTTCTTGCCTTCAGGAAACAACTCAGCCTTCTCTTCTTCAGTCAACTTATCCCCACCAAACTCTGCTAACTCAATTTCTGTGCGCATCGTCTCAACAATTGCCTTATCGCTTTCCTTTTCAACCGCGTCTTTCGTCTGGCCTAAATTGGGGATAAATAACAATACTAAAATACTGATAATTAGAACAACGATCATCATTTCTACTAGAGTAAAGCCTTTATGTAACTGATTTTTCAATTTCTTTCTCATTAAATTACGCCTCCTATATTCCCATAAATTGGTAAAAACATCGCAACATAAATCATAATAATAACGACTGCAATAAACAAAAAGACGGTTGGTTGAATCCACTTCAACGCTTGCTCGACTATTTGAATCAATTTCTTTAACAATAATTGGTGATAAACTAACAACTCTTCTCCTAAACGACCTTTTAATTCTCCTTGAAAAACGATTAATGAGAACTCGGGTGTTAAAAAAGAGTACTTCGGTAACTGTTCCGTTAATAAAATTCCTTCTCTTAATCCTTGATTCAATTCATAAGCTAATGCGACCATCAGGGATTCTTGTGGCAGCGCCGTTAACGTTTCTAAAATTTGTTTCATCTCTAATCCTTCTCGAAATAACTTCCCCCACTCTAGCGAGAAATAGCTGGTTTGATACAAGCGATATAATGACCCTAAAAATGGTATACGGCTCAAATATAAGGCCCTTTGTAAGACTGTTTTTCGTTTCAGCCATTGATAGAAAGCAAATCCTATTGCTAGTACGAATAATATAACGAGTAAAAAAATGGTTGGACTATACTCTAAAAAAAGAATCCCCCAGTGATTGGCTTGGACCATGTTTGATGCGAGCAATTGCGGTAATAAAATCCAACGCATGCTGAATAGCATTCCCATCGAAAAGAACAATAAAATACACGGATAAGTCATTATTTTTTGTAACTCACTACGTTGTTTTGCGACTAATTTGGTATTTTTAAGCATACTTTGTAACGTCTCCACTAAATTCCCATGTACTTCAGCCAGTTGAAGTTGCATGGCAGCTTGTTGCGAAAATCCCATCATTAGAAAGCATGCGGCTAACGTCTCACCTTGCACGAGTCCTTGTTGGACAATTACTAATAGTTCCTTAGAGAACTGTTGGCTACGCATCATTACTTGTACACTTTCTTGAATACTAAAACCATTTTCAAGTAATAAAACAAGCATTTCTAACAATGACAATTGTTCTTTGGCTTTTTTACGACGACTTTTTTTCATCATTTATCCTCACCAATGGGCCACATCCATGGCTTTTTAAGCTGATTAGTAAAAAAGAATTCGTAGGCAAATAAGGCTTTCATTTCCATTTCTTCTGTTAAAAATAATTGTTGATAAATGACACCCATTAAACAATGATCTAGCTCACTACTATCACCTACCAAATCAACAAGTCGACTCTTTGTTTCCTCTACTCCTTTCGCATGAATTGTCGCAAAGACTTTATGACCGGTTAAAGCCGCTCGAATTGCCGCTTTTGCTGTCAATGTATCCCTAATTTCACCAATGATTAAAACATCTGGACGATGACGTAGCGCAAGTTTAATTAATTGATCATAATTTTGTTCAATTTTGTCATTTGTTTGTAGTTGCAAAAAGTTCGGCTGTTCGATTTCAACCGGATCTTCAATCGTAATCACTTGACCTTTGACTTGTTGTGCCAAATGATACATGAAAGTCGTTTTTCCTGAACCAGTCGGACCACTAAACAGATACAGACCATTTTTTTCAAGGACACTTTGAGCAATTAACTCGGCATCGTCTGGAAAGAAGTAACCTAATTTTTGTTCATTGAAATCATGAAGGAAACGAATAACTAGACTTTCTTTTCCACGATAATCACCTACAGTAGATAAACGTAAGCGCGGTTGGCAAGTCGGCAATGGATAGGTAATTGCTCCAAGTTGTGCTTTTCTTTTTTCACCGACGTCCATTTCACCTAAATATTTAAAGCGAGCAATTAATTGTTGCGCAACTTCGACACTCAACTCATTTTCACATGGAATCATTTGTTGATCGCGGCGATAATAAATGGACGCTTTTTCATTCAAAAAATAAATGTATAAATCTTGCATTTTTTCTTCAATCCCATAACTAATTAAATCATCTGAAATCGTTTCGATTCGCATAGTAGATCCTCCCTTCATGATTAACTGTACGCAAGATTGACTCGAATTTTTTCAAAAAGAAAAAAACACTCCCATCCATCGATAGAAGTGTTCCCATTTATTTATTTTTTTGCGTTAAAATACTCTGAGCAATTAAAGTCGTATAAGCCTCTAAACCTAGTTCATTCGGATGAACACTGTCTTCCCTGAACCAGGAGCCTTGACCTTGACTTGTGTCATACCAGTCAATTAACGTCACATTCTCGTACTTATTCGCCATGTCTTTCAGTAAACGATTGACTTCATTTTGCCAACGTTGAGTCGGCACACACACATTGACCAAATAGACTTGACGATCACCTAAAACTGCCATCAACTGGTCAAATTGCGTTTCTGTCGCCGCTCCATTTGAGCCCAATCCAAGTAAAACGGTGCTCTTTAATAAGCCTTGTTCCTTTAATTTTTTTAAATCTTCCACGCTATTATACAACTGTCTACCAACCTTAGCATCAACGATAATATGAGGGAAAACTTCTTGTAAATTTAACGTTGCACCTAACATCACAGAGTCTCCAAAAGCGGTAATTTCTAGTTGTTCACCTTGAAGCACTTGCTCTTGAGTCAATTGATAGCGCGCCATAATCGCCTGGACTTCTTCTGTCGATTCCGTTGACTGATTGGTTCCATCTTCGTCAGTGATTGGTTTATCTGGTATTTTAGGATTATCCAAACTATCTTTAGCCGCATTTTTATTTTTTTCAATTGATGCTTGAAAATCGCGCTGCTCTTGCGTCATAACATTGACTGGCGCTGTAAAAATCCCAAACAGACCGATTAAAATAATAGCTGAAGTCATGATATATTGAATTTTTTTAACATTATCGCTTGGTGCTTTTAGACGAATTAAAAATTGTTTAAATGCGGTATATGTCCACTGAACATTATTTTTTTCAATAAAACGATAAGATAACTCACTTAAAACTAAAATTAAAACAAGTTCAATTACCGTGTGCAACCAAACATTTTCAGCGATATTTTTAACTTTGGCTTCATAAAAAATCATCACGGGAAATTGATATAAATAAATACTATAGCTTCGTTTACCTAAATAAGTAAGAACGGGGTTCGTTAACCAACGATTCCAACTTGCCCCTGGATGAGCAATCGTTGCCACAACAATCATTGCCATGACACTAATTAGATAAAGTCCTCCATAATATACAAAAGAATACCTTGCATCTAAAAAGAAAAAACTAATGATTAATATGAATAAAGCAACACCACCGGAGATATTTAAAACCCGCTTGGCTTGTAAGGGGATTTTGGCATTCAAATGTGTTGTTGGCCATAAAAAGGCTAACAGACTCCCTAGCCATAGTGAAAATAAACGTGTATCGGTGCCATAATAGACCCGTGTCGGATCACTACCTGGTTGGTATAAAATTCCCATTAAAAGAGCAGAAATCAGCGTACCTACAAATAAGAACTTTACAATATTTTGTTTTTTAGGAATAAACTTCATTAATAAAATAAAAATGATTGGCCAAATTAAGTAGTTCTGAGCCTCAACAGCTAATGACCATAAATGTGTAAAAGGTGACTGATTATTAAATCGATCAAAGTACGACATGCCATTATTGATTTGCCACCAGTTATTCACATAGGTCAAACTACTCAATACAACGGCTCGTAAATTATCTAATAAATTACGTTGAAATAATGTAATATAGGCTGCCGATCCAATTAACAGCGTCGCTAATGCCGGATACAGCCGCTTCATTCGCCGGATATAAAAAGCTTTAAGTTGGATTTTTCCATTTTCTTGCCATTCTTGCCGCAATAAATCGGTAATTAAATAGCCAGAAATCACAAAAAAAACCGGAACGCCTAAATAGCCCCCACGCATTTTACCTGGTATTAAATGATAAAAAATCACACCAATCACTGCTAGCGCTCTTAGACCATCCAAGCCCGTAATATATCTTCTTTTTTTCTTTTGTTCCACCATGCAACTTCCCTCTTATCTCGTCGGATTCTTCTCTTCTATCATGCCACAAATAACCAAAAAAATCTCAATCATTTCAGCTCTTTAGAAAAAATTAAATGATTCTCTGGAAATAATAAAAAAACGTAGCAATAGGCTACGCTTTTGAGTGAATTTCTTATTGATTGTGATTCAATGATTAACTTATATCCTTGGGTTAATCAGTATTGATTGAGCAACTGTTCGGAGATAAGCCTGTCCTTGGATAAAATGAAAAGCACATTTTCTCAAGGATTATTCTTATCTCTCACAGTTAAACGCTCAATAAATATCCTTGGGTTAATCAGTATAATTTAAGCAGGGGCTGCGGAGATAAGCTGTCACCAGAATAAAATCAAAAAACGATTTTTTCTGATGCCTTCTTATCTCTTGCCCCTAACGCTTAATTTATATCCTTGTTTTAATTAGTATTTTTGAAGCAGTGACTCGGTAATAAGCCAGAACCTTTTTGAAAGTAAAAAGCACTTTCAAACGATTCTTTGCTTATTACTAGTGTCATAACGCCCTAAAAACATCCTTTGGTTACAAGTCTTCTTCGTAGAATCTGCCGAGTATTTGGACGTTGTCGGAGATGCTGACGAATGACTTTGGATCGCTTTCGTGCATAATTTGTTTTAACATAGGTAGTTCATATCGTGTGACTACGGTAATCAAAACTTTCTTTTGATCATGATGAAATGCGCCTTCAACTTCACTAATAATTGTGATTCCGCGTCTTAATTTTTTATGGATTGCATGAATCACATCGTCAGCTTTTGAAGTAATAATCATGACTTGTATTTTCTTTTGTTTCGTATAAACTGCATCTGTGACTTTTCCACTAATAAAAATGGCTAAGGCACTATATAAAGCCGATTGCCAACCGAACAGAATTCCTGCGACAATCATAATGAATGAGTTAAATATGATCGACAATGAACCAATTGTTTTTCCTGTTTTTCGACGGATTGAAATGGTAATAAAATCGAGTCCACCAGATGATGAATTACTCTTTAAGATATAGCCACTAGCCGCTCCCATCAGTACCCCACCAAAAATTGCATTAATCGTTGGATCGGTTGATAAAACTTGGCTCGGCATAATTTGCATAAATAAAGATGTAAAACCAACCGTCATTCCGGTATAAATTGTAAATTTCGGACTGATTTTAAACCATCCCAGTATAAATAACGGGACGTTCAACAAGAGTAAAACAATTGATAACGGGACGTTTACTCCAATTATTTTTTCGGACAACTTACTGATAATTTGAGCTATCCCGGTGACACCGCTAGAATAAATATCTCCTGAATCGTAGAAAAAATTTACCGCCACAGCTGCGGTAATTGCGTACACAACAGAGGTTGAAATTCTGGTCGCATATTTTGACCATGGAACCTCTTGGAACCATCGAATCATTTTTTAATTAGCCTCGCTTCATTCTCTTTTTTTATATCATGTTCATTATACGCTCTTTTAGTAAAAATAAAACAAGCAATTAATTAGAAAAGGGATTTCTCCCCAATCGAATCAATTGCTCAATCAAATTATTCTTGTTCTGCAGTGACATCAATGCCTAATTCAAATAATTGTAATGGTGATACGGTACTTGGCGCTGCTGACATTGTATCCATTGCACGACCATTTTTAGGGAAGGCAATCACTTCACGAATGTTATCTTCACCAGCTAGTAACATTACTAAGCGGTCTAAACCTAATGCAATTCCGCCGTGTGGAGGGAAACCATAGTCTAGAGCGTCCAATAAGAAACCGAATTGATTTTGCATTTCACGGTGTGAGAAGCCTAATGTTTCAAACATTTGCTCTTGCAGTTCACGAGTATGAATACGTAATGAACCGCCGCCTAATTCATAACCATTTAACACGACATCATAAGCTTGTGCGTGGACTTTACTTGGATCGGTTGCAAGTAACGCAACGGATTCATCACTTGGTAAAGTAAATGGATGGTGAGCTGAAACGTAACGTCCATTTTCTGTATCGTATTCAAATTGTGGCCAATCAATAACCCACAAGAAGTTAAATTGTTCTTCATCAATTAATCCTAATTCTTGACCAAAGCGTGAACGTAACGCTCCTAAAGCCGCAGAAACCACTTCAAAGCTGTCCGCTCCAAACATTAATAGGTCACCGACTTCAGCGTTTGTTGCTGCAATAATATCTTCTGTTGCATCAACCAAGAATTTAGCAATCGGGCCTTTCAAGCCATCTTCTTCAACTTTTAACCAAGCTAAACCTTTTGCTCCGTATTGAGAAACAAACGTACCTAAGTTATCCATGTCTTTACGTGAATAATTCGCTGCTGCTCCTTTTGCGTTTAAGGCTTTTACAACACCGCCATTTGATAACGCCATTTGGAAGACTTTGAAATCAACGTCTTTTACGGTTTCAGATAGATCAATTAATTCCATTGCAAAACGCGTATCTGGTTTGTCGCTACCGAAACGGTTCATTGCATCTTGCCATGACAAACGTGGGAATGGTGCAGTGATATCCATACCTTTAACGTCTTTCATGACTTTGACTAACATTTCTTCAGTCATTGTTTGAATTTCTTCAGCTGTTAAGAAAGTTGTCTCAATATCAATTTGTGTAAATTCTGGTTGGCGGTCGCCACGTAAATCTTCGTCACGGAAGCAACGAACGATTTGGTAGTAACGGTCAAAACCAGCATTCATCAATAATTGTTTAAAGATTTGTGGTGATTGTGGTAGTGCATAAAAATGACCTGGGTGAACACGTGATGGCACTAAATAGTCACGCGCGCCTTCTGGTGTTGATTTTGCTAAATACGGTGTTTCAATATCCAAATAATCTTGGCTATCTAAATACTCGCGAATCGCACGTGTTGTTTTTGTACGTAACATAATATTTTGTGTCATACGTGGACGACGTAAGTCTAAATAACGATATTTCATACGTGATTCGTCACCAACATTGGCATCGTCTTCGATTGGGAAAGCCGGTGTTTTCGCTTTACTTAAAATCGTAATTTGGTCAGCCATAACTTCAAACTCACCCGTTTTCATTTTCGGATTGATTGCTTCTGGCGCACGTGAAATCACTTTTCCGCTAATTTCAATCACGTATTCACTACGGCAAGTATCCGCAATTTCCCACGCTTCTTTTGATAGCTCTGGATTGAAAACAACTTGAACGATTCCTTCACGGTCACGTAAATCAATAAAGATAACGCCTCCTAAGTCACGACGTTTTTGGACCCATCCTTTTAAAACAACGGTTTGATCACGATGTTCTTTTGAAACTAAACCATTGTAGACTGTTCTTTTAGCCATATTATTCTCCCTCTTCTTTCGTCATTTGGTCATAGACCGCACCAAAATCTTCGTAAATTGCTGTTAACGGTACTTGAATTTCTTTGCGTGTCGCCATCGATTTAACGTTAATCATGCCTTGTTCAAGTTCACTTTCACCTAGTGTTAAAACGAGGGTCGCATTTAATTTATCGGCTGTTTTAAATTGTGCTTTCGCTTTACGGTTTAAAACGTCACGGTCAGCTGAAAAGCCCGCTTGGCGAATTTTTTGTACGACTTTCAAAGCGGCTAGATTGACTTCTTCTCCAAGATTCACCACATAAGCATCTAATTGGTGGGCAACAGGTAGCTCGACACCTTCTGCTTCTAGAACAAGTAAAACACGTTCCATCCCAATCGCAAAACCAAAGCCTGGTGTTTCTGGTCCACCTAGTTCTGCGACTAGTTGATTATAACGACCGCCGGCACATAATGTATTTTGTGCGCCTAAACCTTTCGCATCGCTCATGATTTCAAAAATAGTATGTGTATAGTAATCCAAGCCGCGAACCATATTGCTATCAATTTGGTAAGGCACTTCTAGTGCATCAAGCATTGCAACGACTTCATCAAAATGCTTTTTAGCTGGTTCACTTAAATAATCTAAAATTGATGGTGCATCTGCGACGAATTGTTTATCCCGTTTATCTTTACTATCTAAAACACGTAATGGATTTTCATTTAAGCGGCGTTGTGAATCTTCACTTAACTCGTCTTTAAATGGTGTTAAATAATCAATTAATGCTTGGCGGTAATTTTGACGCGTTTCAGGATCGCCTAATGAGTTAATCACTAAATGAAACTCGCTCATCCCTAATTGTTCAAAATAAGCCAACGCCATCATCATTGTTTCGACATCCGTTGCTGGATTTTCTGAGCCAAATGCTTCAACGCCAATTTGATGGAACTGTCTTAAACGACCTTTTTGCGGACGCTCATAACGGAACATTGGACCGGTGTAGTAAACTTTGTATGGCTTGGCATATTCTGGGCCAAACAACTTATTTTCAACAAATGAACGGACAACAGGTGCAGTCCCTTCTGGACGTAAAGTAATGTGACGATCCCCTTTGTCATAAAAATCATACATTTCTTTCGTTACAATATCACTTGTATCTCCTACACTACGCGTAATCACTTCGATGTGCTCAAACATTGGTGTACGGATTTCTTGATATTGGTAATCACTAAACAATAAACGAGCCGTTTCTTCAATAAATTGCCACTTCTCAATTTCGCCTGGTAAAAGGTCAGCTGTCCCTTTTGGACGTTGATAACTCATACTTTCTCCTCCTTAAAAAATAAAAAAAACGCCTTATTTCTCTACAGAAATAAGGACGCAATCATCTTCACGTGGTACCACCTAACATTCGAAAGTTCTCAAAAAACGAACTTTCCTCAAACGATTAACGCTCGTACACGAAGAGGCTTTTCTTCCTCTCATCTCCAGATTGTCTTTCAGTCGTTTTTTCTTAAATGACTCTCAGCCACGGTCATTCTCTCTAATAAGTAAAAAAGCATACGTACTCGATCCTTCATCGATTTTATTTAATAGTAGTTCCAACATTACAAGAAAATTCCATGAAAGTCAAGTGAATGTCTATAAATTAAGCAAGTTTCGCTAAATAAGACTGACACCGTCCAATCCAATCGATTTCGTACTGTGCTTGGGATAAAATACGAGTCGAAAAATCTGAAACCGAATGGATTCCCTGATCGTTACACCATGCGGCACAAGCTTGATATAGCTGCTCCAGTTCTGCTTCTAGTTCTGTGTCATCCCAAAGAACAGGGACTCGTGTGATTCCTTTTTGACTCGCAACAAAAACTCGGGTGTGCCCATCTAAAAGTACGGGGGTCTCAGACCACGGAAACCAACGAATCGTAACGGGTGCTTCTTTGAATGTTTCACTCGTTAACCAATTTTCTACACGTTTGATTTTATCTTCCGATAAAAAGAGCTGGCTAAATTGTAAATCTGAAATGGCAATTTCCATCACTTAACCTCACCTACTCTTTTGCGCGACTTTGCCACTGAAAATAAAAACCCAAATACAAATCCGCTGTTATCAAGCACAAACCACTTGCCCAATAACGTAAGTTCTCTTGGAATAAAAACAGCCATAAAATTGCGATAATCGTCGGAATGTTAATCTTCCCCTTAAAGAACAGTTGGTGTTTATTTTGATAAACAAAAGCCAGTATGTGAATCACTAAAACAACCGCTAAAACCGTCCATAAAATCAAAACATTTTGGTTCCCCGATAAATTCATCCCACCAAAAGTTCCCAGATGAACATCGACTGCTTCTGGTACAAGAAAAATTGGTAAATTCGCCGCTACCAAAGCTAATGCGCCGTTCAATAAAGCAAAACCAATCGGATACGTTTTCTTCTCCTTTTTTAAGTAAGCATTCGTATACAAATAATCCATCGTCCATTTACCTTTGACATATTCCAATAAAGTAGTTTGTTTATCCATAGCGCTCCTTCCTTTCAGGTGAATAATCGATTCCGTTATTTCTAACTTAATTATAAGCGTTTCTCGCTACTTTTTCATGAGTAAAACTGGAAAGAGAAAGCTTCCTTAGTCTAGTGACAATTATTTAATTCAAAAAAAGGAACGAACTATTTGATAACCAATAACTGATTAAAATGTAACTAAACCAAGTCAACCAAATCCAAACATAAGAAGCCGTATGCCTTTTGATTACGCTATAAGACAGGCAAGCCAAAAATATCAAATAATAACTGACCATTACAATCGTACTTAATTTATGATTTGTTCCCGAATTCACAAATAGTTGCATTTTTGTATGCAATTCTGGATTACCATACTTTATCATTGCAACGGGGATATAAGTATAAAGCATTCGAATTACTGAAGAAATTATAAAAATGACCGATTCTTTTTTCAAATTTAATTCACTCCGTCCCGATAATTCATTCTATTTGTTTACAATTAGTATAC
>DXBN01000148.1 GCA_019116505.1 Candidatus Enterococcus avicola
TAAAGTGTGATAAGTCCAGTTTTTATGCGGATAACTAGATTTTTATGCTATTTTTATAATAAAAAGAAGCCTCAAACTGATGACATGTAATCGACTAAAAAAACACGAATCAGGAATGAGACTTAATGGATAATAATACTAGAGAATGAATGTATCAACAGATGAAACATTACTTTCTTATAAAATTAGTTGAAATATATAGAAGTAAAAGACTTATTAGCGACTTTCACGGTTCAACCAAACACGCATTTCTACTTCTCCACGATTACCCCATAAATGGTATGGAATTAAATGCAGTTGTTTTTCCTCAACAAGAGATGGTTGATGATACCTATACAATTTTTCTTCTGACCACTCGATTATTTTTTTAGCTGGAACTGTCATTTTTAATGTTTTTTCAAGAATGTCAGATGTTTCATTGATTGTACCACGCACAATATCTGCTTCATTTACACAGTACTGTTGTAATTCATTTTCATTATCCAGACTTTCAGCACAATAAACGAATGGACCTCTTTGAATACTTAACTTATTAACATTACTTGATACTTTCGGATTGCTAGTGATTGATAAAATAGGTTGTTCAAAGTTTATGGTCACGGACATGCCATCAACAGCAACAAAAGTTATATATTTGTCTACTAGTTGATAATCATTCACACCCTGAATTTGTAAGTTCGTTAAATAATCAGGAATACGAATCTTAATTGTTCGGTGCGCCCCGTGATATGTTAATTGCACTTGATTTTCAAAAGGATAATCTGTTCGCTGAATTAGATTTGCGTCTGATAGTAGGAGTTCACTTCCGATAAAAAGATTGATCCATAAGGTGTCTGCCTCTTCTAAATAAATATATTTTTCAATCGAACCAATTAAGCGTGCAAAATTAGGTGGACAACAAGCACAGCCTAACCAATCTGGTCGTTGTGTTTTTACATGTCCCTTACCAGGATTATTGTGGCAACTTGCGCGTTGAATTTCTAACGGATTCACATAAAAAAAGTGCTTACCATCCACTGAAGCTCCCGATAATATACCGTTATACAAAGCACGTTCAATGACTTCAAAATATTCTGCTTTTTGCTCTATTTTGTACATTTCAAAAGCAAAATAGACTAATGCAATTGAGGCGCATGTTTCACAATACATCGTATCATTCGGTAAATCATAGTCGCCAGTAAAAGCCTCCCCATGTACGGTTGACCCTACCCCACCTGTAATATACATTTTCTTTTGTGTAATATTTTCCCAAATAGACAAGCAAGCTTCATATAAAGCCTCATCTTTTTGATGATGCGCAATTTTTGCCATACTTGCTGCCATATAAAGCATCCGTACCGCATGTCCTTCTGCCGTTCTTTGTAGTTTTGGTTGTTCATAGGCTTGTAGATAATACAAGTTGACATGTGGTCTTTCCGTACTCAATTCTTCTAAAATATTTCTTTGAATCTCTTTCTCATAAAACAACGGGTCTTTTCCACGTACTTCAATAAAGAACGCTGCTAACTTCAAATAACGTTCCTCTCCGGTATATTCATACAATCGTCCTAAAGCAAGCTCAATCTCTTGATGCCCATCCGCCCCCTGAATTTTCCCATCTTCGTCACCAAAATGGCGTTCTATATTGTCGATAAATTTCATGGCAATTTTTAATAAATCCGCCTTACCTGTTACTTGATCATACGCAATTGCGGCTTCAATTAAATGCCCAGCACAGTACAATTCGTGACTAAAGTATAGCTGACGGTATTTCAAATCAGGTCTTCTTAATTGGAAATAGGTGTTCAAATAACCATCTTTTTCTTGCGCTTGACTGATTAGCACAACGACTTCATCAATTAATTCTTCTAATGAGTCATCTCTTTTTTTAGCCAGTGAATACGCTGCTGCTTCAATCCACTTATACACATCACTATCTTGAAAAAACCAACCAAAATGCTCCCCTTTAGATAACCCCGCTGTAATTCGAAAATTTTCCAACGCGTGACTTTTTCCTTTAGGTAATTGATCATCTTCACGTTCTGCTTCTACTTCTACGTCAATCGCATCATTCAACACAGCATATTGGTAAGGAATAATCGTTCCTTTGATGAGATTTTGATATTCGCTCCAAAAATTATCTTTAATTTTAATTTTTTGCAATTCAATTTCTTCCACTCTAATGAACCTCCTTGATAAAAATCTACTATCTAATAACGACTCGATAATTACTAAAGTATCTTTCCAATAAACGTTTGACCCGTAATTAATCTACCAGTCAAACCTATTTCTCCAGCTTTATTTTCATATATAATGATGTTTTCTTTTAAATTGATTTGTTTCACACCCAAACAATCGAATAAGAAACCATCTTTTTCAGTCATTTTTTCTGCCTCAATTACTTTTGAGTCCGAATTAAAAATGACGATTTGCCATTGCTTGGACTGATTTTTAGCTGAATCAAATGCTATTACCTTTACCTCTCCGTCATAATCAGACCAACCAATTACTGGCCAACCATCCGATAACCAAAACAATGGACGAATTTGCATGTAAAAATCTTCAGTAAATGGCGCTCTACGAATATGATGAACAACAAATTGCTGTTGTGTTAATTGATCATAAAAAATCGAATTATGTCCTGGTGCGTATAAAGCATCCTCACCAATCCATTGGTAACTACCTAATAACTTAAAGCCAATTTCATTGGGATTACTTTGTAAGTCTAACATTGATTTTCCGGTAAAATCTTCATATGTACCGTCAATTTTTTTAGAACGAGCGACCCTAATATGGTAGCTATCGCTTAAAGAATCAAATGAAACAAATAAATAATAATAATTTGTCTCTTCGTTATAAACAATATATGGTCCCTCAATTGCCCCTTCAACAGCTAGTGGCCGAAGCGCTATCTGCTTACCATAATCACCTTTTTCTAAACATTTTCCAGTTTCCTTATCTAAACGAACAATATAAATACCACTGAAAAACGAACCATAAACCATCCATTGATTACCAACTTCATCATCACAAATATTGGCATCAATCGCGTTATGACTTGCAATATCTGCATTTGTTTTTACTACTATTCCTTGATCCGTCCATTCACTTAATGGATGACTAGCTGTCGCTAGACCAATCATTGACGTAGAGCTTCCAAATGTCGAAGCGGAATAGTAAATTCGATATTCCTTATCGACATAAGTGATTTCAGGTGCCCACAGCCCTTTTGCATTTGTCCATTCTTTAGCAATTGAAGGAATACCCTTAAAAATAGTTTTCTTAAACTCCCAATTTACTAAATCGGTTGAATAACGTAATGGAATACCTTTTGTAGAAGGAAGACCTGTATCTGTTGAGAGGAGATAATATTCATTGTCAACTTGAATAATCGTTGGATCATGTACACCATTTTTCACTGACTCACCTCCTATTTTCTACCATCTTCCTGCAGGACAATTTTTAACAGTAAGATTCGCCCGAAATTTATAAAAACAACCACACTTCGTACAAGTGTGGTTGGATTTAAAAGGGCAACGTTCACATGCTTCCAATCTTTGAGAAAGAATCTCTGGCGTGACAAGATTCACCTCTAAACTCAGTTGTTCAGCAATTAATTCCTCAACATCAAATGATGCTGCTTCTTCTTTGATTTCGCACCCTTTACATGTCATTTTCTTAAACCTCGACTGTTAATGTTGTCACTGACATTGCAGGTACAGAAACGAGTAATTGATTGTCTTTAACTTCATAATTTGTAAATGCTTTAAGACTTACTTGTTCTTCTTGATCAAAATCATTATGTGCATCCATTACGTCTCCGACAATATAGTTAGCTTCCTTAAACTTAGGAAGATCCTCAAAAGAAAAAGATAAATCTTCTGAATTTTCTAATGCATAGTTGCAAATTGAGATTGTTACTTCATTATTTTTTTTAGAAATCGTATATGAAATCGTGTCTTGTTGTGTACCATAACTATCTACTAATTGCGCTTCTTGATGATTTTTATATAGTTCAAATACATAATAACTTGGTGTCTTTACCATCTTTTCGCCTTCAGTTAAAATCATTGATTGTAGCACATTAACTGTTTGAGCGATATTAGCCATATTTACACGATCGGCATGTTTATGGAAAATATTTAAAGTT
>DXBN01000018.1 GCA_019116505.1 Candidatus Enterococcus avicola
GAATTACTAGAATTACAAGATGAAAGCTATGATGCCTCTGAATTTATGGAAGGTGTTAAAGGTGATATCTTTAGTGACAAAGTATATGTCTTCACACCAAAAGGAGATGTTACTGAGCTACCACAAGGTTCAGGTCCACTTGATTTTGCTTATAATGTGCATACCGATGTCGGGAATAAAACCGTTGGTGCTAAAATTAATGGCAAGATGGTTCAATTGGATTACAAGCTTAAAAATGGGGATATCGTCGAAATTTTAACTTCAGCCAATTCATTTGGTCCAAGTCGCGATTGGTTAAAACTAGTGGCAACAAGTAAAGCCAAAAATAAAATTCGTCGTTTCTTTAAAACGCAAGATCGTGATGAGAATATCGAAAAAGGACGCGAATCGGTTGTGAAGTGCCTACTAGATATGGGATTTGTACCGAAAGAAATCTTAACTAAAACCCGATTACAAGAAGTAATTAGCCGCTATAATTATCAGTCAGAGGAAGATTTATATGCAGCAATTGGTTATGGGGAACTAAGCCCACTGACATTTGCTAATCGAATGACTGAAAACGAACGAAAAGAAATCCAACAAGAAAAAGAAAAACAAAAGATTCAGGATATGATGAATCAACCGGTGGAAAAGAAATCGGAGAAAATGAAAATTCGTCATGAAGGTGGCGTCGTTATTCAAGGCGTGCAAAACTTGTTAATTCGAATTAGTCGTTGTTGTAACCCTGTTCCAGGGGATAAAATTGTCGGCTATATCACAAAAGGGCGCGGAATCTCTATTCATCGAGCAGACTGTCCAAATATTGTCAATTCACCCGAACATCAAGATCGTTTAATTGAAGTTGAGTGGGAAGATGCGGGAAATAGTAAAAAAGAATATGATGCGGACTTAGAAATTTATGGTTTTGATCGTTCAGGATTACTAAATGATGTCTTACAAGTCGTTAATACACAAACTAGAAAAATTTCCAGTGTTGAGGCTCGTTCGGATAAAGATAAGAATGCGACAATTCGTTTAACGGTAGCCATCCAAAACTTAGAGCATTTGCAACAGATTGTCGCGAAGCTGAAACAAATACCAGACGTTTATAGCGTTGAGCGAACGAGAGGATAATTATTTTATGCGCGCAGTAATTCAAAGAGTTAAAGAAGCAAGTGTCGCAATCGATAATGAAATTGTTGGGGCCATTCAGCAAGGTTTCATGGTTTTACTAGGAATTCATGAAGATGACACGCTAGAAGATGTGGCTTATCTAACACGCAAGATTGAAAAATTACGTGTTTTTGAAGATACCGAAGGAAAAATGAATCTAGATATTGCGGCTGTTAATGGTCAAATTTTAAGTATCTCCCAATTTACCTTATATGCGGATACTAAAAAAGGCAACCGTCCAAGCTTTGTTAAAGCGGCTCGACCAGAAGTGGCCATCCCACTTTATGAAGCCTTTAATCAATCCCTTGAAATGCAAGGTTTAGGAGTAGCAACTGGCCAATTTGGCGCAAACATGCAAATTGCTCTAATTAACGATGGTCCAGTCACAATTATCATTGATTCTAAAGAAAAATAAAATATTTAAGCGAATCTTACAACTTTGTTAGCAAAGGAAAGATTCGCTTTTTTGCTGTAATATAGGGATTATTTAATCACTTAATAAAAATTATCAAAGTTTTTGTAACATAAGTGAAATTATTGAAATAATCAATAGAAAAATAATACAAGGTATGGAATAATAGATAAAAAGGATTTTGGAGGGTAAAAGATGAATTTTTGGCAACGTGGTTTAAAAAGTGTCACTAGAAGAAAAGGGCGTTCGTTGATTTTATTTTTAGTCATCTTCATTTTAGGAAACGTTATCGCGGGTTCCGTTGCGATTCAACAGTCAACAAAAAATGTTGAAGAAGAGACAAAAAAACAAATGGGAGCAGTAGCGACTATTGAAATGGACTATGAGAGAGTCGATAAAGAGCAACAAGCCAATCCCGAAGCGTTTGAAAATAACGATGAGTGGCATAGACAACCGTCATTAAAAGAGTTAGAAGCGATTGGTGAGTTACCCTATGTAAAATATTTTGAGTATTCCGTAGGTTCATGGATGGGCTTGAATAAAATTAAAGCATACACAGATGAAGAAATGGGTATGTCTTACGGTGGCGGAGCGAAATATAACTTAAATGTTCGTGGGGTCAATCGTAAAGAATTAGTTGATATCGAAGAGGGCTTAATTAAACTTGAAGACGGTAGTACGTTTAGCGATAAAGATATTGCTGAAGGAACCAATAACATTATTATTAGCAAAGAAGTCGCTGATCTTAATAATTTATCAGTGGGTGACCAAGTAATCTTTGACGTAACAGGTGAGTATTATCCAATGGAAGACGAAGGCACTGAAGGTTCAGATGATGGTGCAGCAACGATGGATTCTATGGGAGAAATGGCTGAACCCGAAGTTCGAACGTTTGATTTTCCTGCAAAAGTCATTGGAATTTTCTCTGTTATTAAAAAAGAGCAAAAAGAAATGACACCTGAAGAGCGCTCAAACGACAGCTGGATGGCAATGGAGCAAATCAATACAATCTATGCTCCGAATAAGTTATCACAAGAATTAAACCGTCAAATGAGTGAGAAAATCTGGGGTGTTAGTCCGGAAGATTTAGAATCAGAAGAAGAGTATTATCAAACAACTTATGCTTTAAAATCAACAGATGACATCGAAGCCTTTCGTGAAGAAGCGAATGCTTTAATTACGAATAAATATTATGAAATCATGGCAGCAAGTGATCAATACGATCAAGTCGCTGGTAGTATGAAGAAATTAGGTCAAATTTCTGGCTATGTGGTTATTATTGCGGTGGCCGCAACAATGATGATTATTTCTTTAATCGTTCTATTATTCTTACGTGATCGTAAGCATGAACTAGGTATTTATTTGTCACTAGGTGAAAATCGTGGGAAAATTATTGGTCAAATTTTGATTGAATTGTTATTGATTGGTTCACTTGCCCTTGTTTTATCATTAGTAACAGGTAATTTACTAGCTGGTGGCATTTCAAACTCACTTTTCCAAATGGACTGGTTTACGAATAACGGTCAAAATGGCATGATGTATTACGGTGGTGTCATTGGTCAAAATAACATTTCGCCAGAAGAAGTACAATCGGCTTATAAAGTTACTTTCTCAGCAGGTTACATTATTACTTATTTAGTAACAGGTTTGGGTACGATTTTACTATCCGCAGTTGTACCATTATTGTATATTTTACGCTTAAATCCGAAGAAAATTATGATGTAGGGGGGAACAAGGATGCCATTATTACAAACAAAAAATGTCGATTACTTTTATCAAGATGGGGATACGCGTCGTTATATCTTAAAAGACATTTCGGTTGGTTTTGAAAAAGGTCGATTGTATTCGATTTTGGGTCAATCAGGTTCTGGTAAAACAACATTTTTATCATTGATTAGTGCCCTTGATACACCTAAAGAAGGTGAAGTTTTACTAGAAGATGAAGATATTAAAAAAATGGGTTACGAAGCATTTCGTCGCAATAAAATTAGTATTATTTTCCAAAGTTACAACTTAATTCCTTATTTAACAGCAGTTGAAAATGTCCTTGTTCCAATGTCAGTTACTGATAATCAATTACCAGATAATCATTCAACAGTTGCCTATAACTTACTTGATTATATTGGAATCACAAAAGACAAAGCGAACCGTCTAGTCAATCAACTATCCGGGGGAGAGCAACAAAGGGTAGCGATTGCTCGTGCTTTAGCCACAAACGTTGATATTATTTTAGCTGATGAACCAACTGGAAACTTGGATGAAGAAATGGAACAAGAAATTGTTGATATCTTCAAAGAGTTGGCTCATACCCACAATAAATGTGTAATTATGGTTACCCACTCGAACGAAATTGCGCAACAAGCTGATGAAGTTTTAGTCCTTCGTAAAGGTGTGTTACGTCCATATGAATGATTTTTTATCAAATTTTACTAAAGACAATTACGACGGGAAAAAACACGAACCAAAAGATGACAAGGTTGATAACGCTGATAACGTTGCTGATGAGGTTGTCCCAGAACAACCAAGCGAAGCAGTTCCAGTGGAGTCGACGTTTGATCGTGTTAAAAAAGCAGTGACTCCTCCAACGTCTGAAGCTACTGAAACGCCGGAAATCGAACCGGTTTCAAAAGAAGTAGATTCAATACAAGAAGAGCCAGAGCCGATTCCAACTCGTCGTCAATCACGAGAACAGGCACCTGTCAGTCGTTTTGGAACAGAAGAAACAGAATTTGATCCAACTTATAAAAAGAAACAACAAAAAAAATATCTAATCATTGGACTTTTATCGGTTCTAGCCGTTGCAGTAATTGGCTTTACTTATTACCAATTAACCCATGTTAAAGTTCCTAATTTTAAAAATGAAGAAGTCGCAAATGTGCGTACTTGGGGCAATGACGAAGGGGTCAAAATCAACGTCAAACAAGAGTATGATTTCGAAACAGCAACCAACTCGGTTATTTCACAAAACGTAGCGGCTGACAAAAAGATTCGTAAAGGTAAAACTTTAGAAATCATTAGTAGTTTAGGTCCAGATCCAGAAGAAAAAATCACTTTACCTGATTTTGCTAAGATGGATAAAACCGCTGCGACAGATTGGATAACGGAAAACAAGGCTGAAAACGTAACACTGATTGAAAATTATGATGATAAATTGAAAAAAGGTGTGTTTATTAAACAAGAATTTGCCAATAAAGACTTGAAAGCAGAAGATTATGTACGTAAAGATCGCTTAATGGTTTATTATTCAAAAGGCAAAGAAGTTTTTGAAAAAAATATCGAGGTCCTAGAATTTAAGGGAAAACCTGTGGCTGAAGTTGAAGAGTGGGCGAAGAAAAATGAAGCAAAATTAAAAATCGTCAAAGACTTCTCGCAAACGATCGCTGAGGGGATTGTAATTTCTCAAGAAATAGCTAAAGGACAAAAGATTGCAAAAGATCAAGAATTTATCGTACACGTGTCAAAAGGTAAAGCGATTGAAGTACCGGATTACAGTCAGTATACGATGGAAGAAGCAACAGGGTTAGAAGCGAATATTCCTGTCGTTGTGAAAAGTCTGTATTCCGAAAGTGTCCCTTATGGACAATTTATTAGTCAATCAGTTGAAGCGGGTAAACAGTATAACGAAACCGATAATATTCCAACAGTGAAAGTTGTTTACTCTGCAGGACGACCTTATATTCGTGATTTACGCGGTTCCACCAGTGAAGGTGAACTAGCGAAACTGTTCTTTGATGAATATGAGTCAAAAGGTGCCAATATTTATTATGAAGTTTATTATTGTGACTCGGCTGCACCAAAAGGGCAAGTTGTTGAGATGAGTACTTATGGACAATTTATCTCAATTGGTTCAACCGTGTGGATTGGTATTAGTAAGGGAAATTTGACGGAAGCCATTCCTGAACCACCTGCAGGCGATCAATTGCCGCCAGACTCACAAGAAGAACAAACGATGGAAGAAGGCGCAGCTACGGTCGAAAATCAATAATTAAAAAGGTTATGGCTTGCATTTAGGCCGTAACCTTTTTATTATGAAATAAAGGGATGTAAAGGAGAAAAAACAATGGCCGATAAAATCGTTATATTTGGCGGTAGTGGTTTTCTGGGGCAAAGATTAGTTCGTTTAGCAGCTGAAAAAGGTTATCAAGTCGTTAGTGTTTCTCGTAAAGGTGCGCCTATTCCAGCTGAAAGTTGGCATACAAAAGTTGAGTGGGTTAAAGCAGATGTCTTTGTACTAAAGGAATGGCAAATGGTGTTAGAGGATGCCGAAGTCGTGGTCGATTGTATCGGCATTCTTCAACAAAAAAAAGTAGCAGGAATTACTTATGCAAAATTCAATGTGGAAGTGGCGCAAATATTAGCCTCAGAAGCCAAAGAGCAAAAAGTTCCGTTGTTCGTTTACATTTCAGCCAAGAGATTTATACCAATTATTCTTAAGCAATATTTCGAATCGAAGCAGCAAGCTGAAAAGCAAGTCCGTTGTTACTACCCTGAAGCACTGATTATTCGTCCCAGTCTCTTTATCGGAAAAGAACGCCAAGGCACACAATTACTTGACAGATTTATCAAATTGATACGAAAATTGCCTTTCTTTTCTAACTTCTTATCAGATTTTAAGCCTCAAACAGTTGAAACAGGGGCAAAGGATATTTTGGGGGAAATCACACAAAAACTCGTAAGTTTAGAAAATAGACAAACCGGATAAAAAGGGTTAAGCTTTCCTTTTTTATCCGGTTTGTCTATTTTTTATTGGCTTGGATTATTTTTAACGATAGAAGGTGAAATACCAAAATGTTTTTTAAAGGATTTACTAAAGTGGTAAGCATCTTCATAACCGACGGCCTTCGCAACTTCTTTAACGGTTAAATCTTGTTTTTCTAACATCTGATGGGCATTTTTCAAACGAATCTGGATTAAATAGTTAATCGGTGAAACACCGGTTAACTCTTTGAATATTTTCGATAAATAAGTTGGGCTGACATAGTAAAGTGTTGCTAATTGCTCAATGGAGATATCTTTTGCGTAATTGTTTTCCATATAAGTTGTAATCAGTTGAACAACTTGATTCATTCGGTCGCTTTGATTCGTGTGAGCTGTATCTTGAAACTGTTCTTCTTTTTCAAGACTACGTAAAAGTAAGATCATCATTTCCATGACTAAAGCGCGGCCAATAAAATGAAAATTCGTTTGTTGTTGATTAAATTCTTCAATTAATTGCCAAGCTTTATCAAAAACTTTAAGTTGGTTATCTTGAATCGAAAGAAGCGAGCTGCTATTAGGAAAGTGATTTTCTTCTAAACCATAGAGCTTGAAATTTTTGATGCCAATATGTAATTGGTGTGAGTAAGTATTAATTAGTTGCTTTTCAGCATGGTCGACACCCGGGTTAAACATTAAAACATCTCCACTGCGAACAGTTTTCCATTCGCCATCAATTAAATAAAGTGATTCGCCTTGTAAGATAATCGAGATTTCAAAAAAGTCATGATGGTGGATAGAATTTTCATTATCAGGCTGATTCCATAAATCAAATGCATATAAAAGTTCTGGATTAAAAAGTTCTAAATTCATTGTTTCTCCTTACTCATTCGCTCTTTTTCCGCATTCTATTGAATACTTCTTATTATACCTTTAAAAAAAACAATGTGTAGTGAAAAGATACAAAAATACATAGAAATTTCCATGGATTTTCGTAAGATATTCCATTCTATTTATATTGCTAACAGGTATGATAAGACATGTAAAAATAGAAAAGAGGGGAAACTTATGAATAATTTACAATGGCTTTGGCAATATTTAAAAAATTATAAAGTTCATATGGTTATTGCACTTATTTTTGTCGTTGTCAATTCGCTATTAATTATTATTAATCCGATTATTACAGGAGAATTGGTGGATAAAGTAATTGATCAAAGCCAAATTGATTTACTGGTCCCATACTTATTAATTATGATAGGGGTCCAATTTTTGCGAACCGTTATTCGTTACACATATCAAATTATGTTTGAAAGAGTCAGTCAAAATGCGCTGTTCTCGATTCGACAAGACTTGTATATGAAATTACAAGAACTCGATTTTGATTTCTTTAACCATACACGTGTTGGGGATATTATGGCACGCATGACAGGAGATACGGACGCGATTCGTCACTTTGTTTCGTGGGTCTCTTATAATGCAATTGAATCGATTCTTTGGTTTATTACAGCGATTATTATGATGGGGCTGATCAATTTACCGTTAATGTTAATGTTAGTGGTGATTACACCTCTGATTTATATTTTAACGATGAAAATGTCGCATGCCGCTCATCCAGTATTTTTTGAAATTCGTGAAAGTTTTTCTCGATTAAACTCAATGGTTGAAGAAAATATTGGTGGAAACCGAGTAGTTAAGGCTTTTGTACGTGAAGATTATGAAATCGAAAAATTTACTAGTTTTAACGAAGACTACAAAAAACGTAATATGGATTCTGCGAAAGTATCTGGTAAATTTCTACCATGGCTAGATTTACTCGCAGGAAGTTTGACACTGACAACCATTTTAGTGGGTGGAATTTTTGTTGTTCGTGGATCAATGACCCTAGGGGAGTTGATTATGTTTAATAGTTTCTTATGGATGTTAAACCAACCAATGCGTATGAGTGGTTGGTTAATCAACGATGTTCAACGTTTCTTTGCTTCTTGTGTGAAGATTCGTCAAATGCTCGGAACAAAAGCAAGTATTCTTGTTGAAAACAAAGGAGAGAGTACACAAATCAAAGGTTTTGTGGAATTTGAAAATGTTTCTTTTCACTTCTCAGATGATCCAAGTACAGACGTTTTAAGTAATGTTTCCTTTAAAATCGAACCAGGACAAACAATTGGTATTCTGGGTGAAACAGGTTCGGGTAAAACGACATTAGTGAACTTAGTGGCACGTTTTTATGACCCAACAAAAGGACGCGTTTTATTAGACGGACGTGATGCAAAAACTTACCCAGTACGTCAATTACGAGAAAATATTTCAATGGTGATGCAAGACGTCTTCTTGTTCTCAAATACAATTGAAGAAAATATTGCCTTTGGAGACCCGTATATGGAACCTGAATATATCCAACGTGTCGCAATGGTAGCCGATGCACATAGTTTTATTTCGACAATGCCCCAAGGATATGAAACGGTGGTGGGTGAACGAGGAGTCGGATTATCAGGTGGTCAAAAGCAAAGGATTTCTTTAGCACGTGCTTTAGCGAAAGATCCGAACATTTTGATTTTAGACGATACGACTTCAGCGGTAGATATGGAAACTGAATCAAAAATTCAAAAAGAATTAGCAGACTTGACTGGCGAAAAAACAACCTTTATTATTGCTCATCGCATTTCATCTGTGCGCGATGCGAATTTAATTTTAATGATGGAAAAAGGTCATGTGGTTGAACAAGGTAGTCATGAGGAATTAATCGCCAAAAAAGGCTTCTATTATGAAGTTTATCAAAAACAATTAGGTTTAACGAACGGGGAGGTGGGCTAAATGGCACGTAATCGTTTTGATCAAGATGAGGAATTAGTCCAGGAGTTTAATTGGTCCCAGTATAAACGAGTGGGTCAGTATGTCACTCCGTATAAAAAATCAATTTTTAAAGTGTTATTCGTGATTATTTTAGCGAATATCGCTAGTATGTATGGTCCGTACTATATGAAAATTGCGATTGATGAAGTGATCCCACAAAAAGATATCCGCTTATTAATTATCATTAGCGTGGTCTTCTTATTCTCACTTTTATTTATGGCATGGTGTATGCGATACCGAATTTTAGCGATTACAGAGATTGGACAAGATATTTTAAAAGATATGCGTTTTTCGATTTTTGAACATTTGCAACGTCTACCTTTTTCTTATTTTGATAATCGTCCACACGGTAAAATCTTGATACGTGTTGTTAACTACATCAATACGTTGAGCGATTTATTAAGTAATGGCTTAATCAACTTAATTTCGGACATCTTTAGTGTCATTATCACATTGGCATTTATGTTCTTTATTGACGTGAAACTCACACTTTATAGTTTAGTTCTAATCCCAGTCTTGTTTGTAATGGTAATGTTTATTACGACGAGACAAAGAAAGGCTTATCAACATTTAAGTAACAAACAGTCAAACTTAAATGCTTATATCCACGAAAGTATTTCTGGTATTAAGATTACACAATCTTTTGCTCGTGAAGAGGAAAATTACAGAATTTTTAATGAAGTGAGCAATGAATATCGTGTCGCTTGGATGAAGGCTGTGAAGATTCAATTTCTATTATGGCCAGGCGTTCAAAATATC
>DXBN01000149.1 GCA_019116505.1 Candidatus Enterococcus avicola
CCAATTTGGTAAAAAAGTTGGTGGCTTCCAATTAGTACAAGAAAAATTAGCAATCATGCAAGCAAACTCAGTAGCAACTTTAGCTTACTCAGTTCGTTTAGCTGAATTACAAGAACAAGGACGTTTCATCGAAGAAAACTCTGCCTTAGCTAAAATGCATAACGCATTAAGAATGCGCGAAACAGTAGCATTAGGCCGTGAAGTTTGTGGTGGTAACGGAATTACTTTAGATACAGACGTTGCACGTTTCTTCGCAGACGCAGAAGCAATCTACTCTTACGAAGGAACACACGAAATCAACGCTTTAATTGTTGGTCGTTTCTTAACAGGCATCGGAGCGTTTGTTTAAAAAGAGGTTATTTATAGAGCGGTTTGACACGATAAATAAGGAAGCATCTGGAAAGAAAATGGTTTTTTCATTTTTTTACAGATCAACTTATTTCTGAGTGTCAGCTCTAGAAATACCGTTTGTCTTGAGGTTATAGAATGAGCGTTTAACTGTGAGAGATAGAGAAGCATGCGGAAAAACGGCACTTTCGTTTTCTCCGAAGGAAGAGCTATCTCCGAACAGTTGCTCATAATATACCGTTTGTCTTGAGGTTATAGAATGAGCGCTTCAACCTTGAGCGAATAATTTACAAAAATGACCTTGATTTTTGTAAATTTTCGCTAATTGAAATACTCTGATACAGCCCTCAAGCTATTCAGAGGTGACAACCAAACCTCGTATTAAAACACTGACGAAAAATGATTATTCATTTTCGTCAGTGTTTTCTTTTATCCTTTTTTAATTTTGTTTAAATGAGTCAATTTAAAGGCATGCTAACACACTTTTCTTGGAGGAGATGGTATACTTGATGAAGAAAAACGTAGAAATGGGTGAAGCAATGGACGTTCAACAGTTATTTTACTTTATGAACATTGTAGAATGTGGCTGCAATCTTTCTTTGGCAGCAAAAAAAATTCATATTACGCAATCAGCATTAAGTCAACTAATTATAAATTTTGAAACGAATGAAGAATTAATTTTATTTTATCGCAAAAATGGTCGCTTAGACTCGCTAACACCGAGTGGTGAAAAATTATATGCCTACGCTCAAGAAATTACCGCATTGCACGATGAGATGCGCGATATGGTGCGAAAAGAAGCCTCAAAACAAAAAGGGACAATTCGAATTGGCTTACCGTCACTGATTTTACGAATCTTTTTCTCAGCTTTCTTCCCAAAATTAATGCTTGATAATCCAAGTGTTAAGATTGAAATCATTGAAGGTGGAAGCAACGATTTACGTAGAATGCTTTTCCAAAATGATCTGGATTTTGCGATTTTAATTGAGCCAACGAGTTTGGACTTAAAGAGTTTTGAAGAGCATGTTATCCAAATTGATGAAATGACAGCTTTTATGGCAAAAGAGCATCCATTAGCGAGGAAACAAATCCTTGATTGGTCTGATGTGATGGACTATCCAATCGGGACTTTTAATGAAAGCTATACAACGAATGCGCTAGTTAAAGCCAAATTACATGCGGTATCTGAAGAAAAAGACACCGCTTTTCTATCATCTTCTTGGGATTATTTGGTAGAAGCCACAATGGATTCTGAAATAGTGACAATTTTACCTTCGCCAATCGAACGGACAATTGATCAAAACCATTATGTTGAAATTCCGTTTCGTGATCCGATTCCATTTAATGTTTTGTTATGTCGTCATATTAAAAAGAATTATAACGAGGTGGAAGCGTTTGTTTATGAAGCGATTCTAAACTATTTTTATGAGCCAATTATTTAATAATGTTGCTGGAAAAAACTTTGAACGAATGAACATATCATCGGCAGTTCAAAGTTTTTTCTTTTTTTAAAATAACGAAAAGCAACGAAAATTAAAAAAGTGTGTAGTTTTTTTAAACAAAAGAAAAAACTTTATTTCACAAAAGATAAATGAGAAAGTGAACAAAACAGTTGTGACAAGGGTTTAAGCTTTGTATTAGTCAAACTAATAGTTCGAATTACTTTTACTTGTTAGATTTTTTTGCCAAATGCTCTTATCATAAGCTTGTAAACGTTTTACAGTTTTCACATGTAAAACACGTTAAAAACGAGGAGGATTCTCAAAAATGAGAGAAGTAGTAATAGTTTCAGCTTTACGTTCACCAATTGGAACATTTGGTGGCCAATTAAAAAATGTATCAGCAATCGATTTAGGTAAAAAAGTAGTGGAGCAATCACTAAACGCTTTAAACCTAGCACCAGAATTAGTTGATGAAGTAATTTTAGGTAATGTATTAGGCGCAGGTCTTGGACAAAACGTTGCAAGACAAGTCAGCATTAACTCAGGTATCCCGCAAGAGGCTTCTGCTTTTACAATCAATAAAGTTTGTGGATCTGGCTTAAAAGCCGTAATTCTTGCAGCACAATCAATCCAATTAGGTGACAACGAAATCGTTGTAGCTGGTGGAACTGAAAGCATGAGTCAAGCAAACTATGTTGTTCCTGATTACCGCTGGGGTAAACGCATGGGTAACGGTCAATTAATCGACACATTACTAACAGACGGTTTAACAGATGCTTTTAACGATATTCACATGGGTATCACAGCAGAAAATATTGCTGAAAAATTTGGATTTACACGTGAAGCGCAAGATGAATTTGCAGCAGCAAGCCAAAATAAAGCAGAAGCAGCAATCAAATCAGGTCGTTTCGCTGATGAAATCGTGCCAATCGAAATTCCAGTTCGTCGTGGCGAACCAGTAGTAATGGACACAGATGAGCATCCTCGTTTTGGTGCAACTGCTGAAGGCTTAGGCAAATTACGTCCAGCATTCAAAAAAGATGGAACAGTAACAGCAGGTAACGCTTCTGGATTAAACGACGGTTCTGCAATCTTAGTCTTAATGACTCGCGAAAAAGCGAACGAATTAGGTCTTGAAGTATTAGCGTCAATCGAAAGCTACGCAACAGCAGGTGTTGATCCAAAAATTATGGGTACTGGTCCAATTCCAGCAACTAAAAAAGCTTTAGCAAAAGCAAACATGACAGTGAACGATTTAGAATTAATCGAAGCAAATGAAGCATTCGCGTCTCAAGCAATGAGTGTTGTTCAAGAATTAGAATTAAATACGGATATCGTTAACGTTAACGGTGGAGCAATTGCTTTAGGTCACCCAATCGGTGCAAGTGGTGCGCGTGTCTTAGTTTCTCTAGTACATGAAATGAAAAAACGTGATGCAAAATCAGGTTTAGCAACATTATGTATTGGTGGCGGACAAGGTATCTCAATGATTATCAAACGTGACTAATCAAATAAACAAAGACAAGGTGAGAAGGAATGATTAAGAATCAGGAGAAGTTAACTGCTATCGTTGAAAATTACGCGAATACAACCATTCGAGAAGTTGCAACGCAATACGATGCGAGCGAACAGTTTCCGCAGGCGGAATGGGACTATTTAGTTAATCTTGGGATTTTATATATGGTTGTTGAACCATCCGAGTCACTCATTCCATCGTACAAAGCTTTTATTCGCTTGATTCGTATCATTTCGAAACAATTCCCTGCTTTAGGAAGTATTTTACTTACTCAAGCAAGCTATGCGATTTGGCCGTTGTTCCAATTTGGAACAGCGGCACAAAAAGCTCGCTACTTAGAACCGCTATTGAAAGGTGAAATCTTTGGCTCTTTTGCTGCTAATGAGATTGATAGTGGAAGTAATTTACAACAAATGGAAACAATTGCACTTGAAACAGCTGAAGGTTGGATTATTACGGGAGAAAAAGCATTTATTTCAAACGCACCGATATCCACATTATTTTCAGTCGTATCAAAAACAAGATCCTTAAAGGGTGAAGAAGGTTTTGGGGTTTTCTTAATCGATCGTGACACAGAAGGTTTAACAGTCGGCCCATTAGAAAATAAAATGGGGATTAAGTCCCTACCTGTTGCAGGTGTTTCACTAAAATCAGTTTTCGTTCCTCACACCGCACTTTTGGGTGATGTGATGCAAGGTTTGAAGCAAGTCCAATCGGTTTTGAATCGAAACCGACTAGCTATTTCAGCCCAAGCAATCGGTATCGCACAAGGCGCTTTGGATCGCGGACTTGAATACGTTAGTTTTGAGCGCAATATTGGGAAGCGCTTAATTGATTTGAAAACCAATCAATATCGCTTAGCCGATGTCCAAACAAAAATTTTAGCAACGCGTGCGTTTCTATTACAAACGTTGGATGAGGCACCCGATGATACACAACGAGTTGCGATGATTAAATTGGCAGCGTCTGATTTAGCTATTGACGTTACCGAAACGATTATTAATGTAACGGGTGGCTATGGTTACATGCGCAACAATGAAATAGAACGCTTTGTTCGTGATGCTAAAATCACAGCAATTTATGGTGGATCTTCAGACACCCAACGCTATATTATTGCCGAGCCTTGGCGTTTAAAATCATAAAAATAGTTTAGTAATTCTTAGGAGATGACAAAATGAAAATCGAAAAAATTATGGTAATCGGTTCAGGTCAAATGGGTAGCGGTATCGCTCAAGTTTTAGCTGAAGCTGGCTACACTGTATATGTAAATGATATTAAAGAAGAATTTGTTGAAAAAGGGATTGCTAAAATCCATGCATGGTTAGATAAAGCTGTTGCTCGTGGTCGCCGTACACAAGAAGTTGCCGATCAAGTTCGTAACAACTTAATTCCATCAACAGATTATCAAGATGCGAAAGATGCACAATTAGTCATCGAAGCAGCAACTGAAAATCGCGACATTAAATTACAAATCTTTAAACAATTAGCAGAAATTACATCAGAAGATACAATTTTAGCAACAAACACTTCTTCTTTATCAATTACTGAGATCGCAGCAGCAACAAGCCGCCCAGAAAAAGTAATCGGTATGCATTTCTTCAATCCAGTGCCAGTGATGAAATTAGTTGAAATCAACCGTGGAATCCAAACGGACGATGCAACAGCAGAAGCGATTAAAGAATTAAGTGAAAAAATTGGTAAAACCTCAATCGATATTAAAGATTCACCAGGATTTGCAGTTAACCGTATCTTAATCCCAATGATCAACGAAGCAATCTTTGCATTAGGCGAAGGCGTTGCAACGGCAGAAGAAATTGATGAAGCAATGAAACTTGGTGCGAATCACCCAATGGGTCCTTTAGCATTAGCTGATTACATCGGTTTAGATACTTGTCTAGCAATTATGCTTGTTTTATATAACGGATTTAACGATAGCAAATACCGTCCAGCACCATTATTGAAAAAATATGTTGAAGCAGGTTGGTTAGGTAAGAAAACAAACCGCGGATTCTACTCTTACTAAAAAAGGAGCATTGGAATGGAAAATGTAAATTTGGTTGAATTGACAATTGAAGCAGGAATTGCTTTTGTAACAATTTCACGTCCTAAAGCATTAAACGCGTTAAGTACAGCTGTAATGGCTGAATTAGAAGAGCGTCTAGATGCAATCGAAAATGATCCAGAAGTTCAAGTTGTCATCGTAACTGGTGCAGGTGATAAATCATTTGTTGCTGGAGCAGACATCGTTGAAATGAAAGATAAAACAGTGATGGAAGGGCGCGAGTTTTCAGCGTTTGGTAACCGTGTCTTCAGTCGTTTAGCGAACTTACGCCAACCGACAATTGCTGCAGTAAATGGTTTCGCATTAGGCGGCGGTTGTGAATTAGCCCTTGCATGTGATATCCGTATTGGTGCCGAAAATGCTGTCTTTGGCCAACCAGAAGTTGGTTTAGGAATTATTCCTGGCTTTGGTGGTACACAACGTTTAAGCCGTTTAGTTGGCTTAGGCTATGCAAAAGAAATGATTTTCACTGGTCGCACAGTGAAAGCTGAAGAAGCAAAAACAATTGGTTTATTAAACCGTGTTGTAACTAGCGAAGCGTTACGCGACGAAGCTGTTAAAATGGCTCAAAAGATTCAAAAAAATGCACCATTTGCCGTTGAATTCAGTAAAGAAGTGATTAACCTAGGTTACGAAATGGAAATCAATGCTGCGCTGAAATTAGAAGCAGAACAATTTGGTTCACTTTTCTCAACAGAAGATCAAACACAAGGAATGGAAGCTTTTGTTGCAAAACAAAAAGCAACATTCAATAGAAAATAATTAACGAATAAGGAGCAAATTTTATGACTCATCAAGAGATGTATCAACAGCGTTTAATGTCCGCAGACGAAGCGGTTTCGAAGATTGAACCAGGAGAAGGTTTAATTTTCCCAATAATGCCTGGTGAGCCGCCAGCTTTACTAGAGGCAATTGGTAGATTAACAACGTTAAAAGGGAATACTTTATACCGTATGTTACCAAGTTTCCCTATACTTGACTTACCAAGCGATCAATTGAAACAAGTTTCAATATTCCTATCAGGAATGGATCGTAAATCAATGAATAATGGCGGAGTTGACTTATTACCAAACAACTTTTCTGATATCCCATCGATTTTAACTCAACGTGAATCTGAGCAAGTAATCATGGCTACTGTTTCGCCAATGGATGAAAACGGCTATTTCTCTTTAGGAACAAGCCCTTCATACGTAGCATCATTAATTGATGATGCAAAAAAAATTATTTTAGAAGTAAATACAAAAATGCCTCGTACATTTGGTGCTAAAAATGGCATTCATATTAGCCAAGTAACTGCTTTAATTGAAAACAACTTTGATTTACCAGAATTAGGAAGCCCAGTTTTAGGCGAACGCGACTTAGCAATTGGTAAAGAAATTGCTGAAATGGTTAAAGATGGCGACACGCTACAAATCGGTTTTGGTGCAATGCCAAATGCGGTTATGGAATACTTAGTTGACAAAAAAGATTTAGGTTTACATACAGAAATGCTACCTGAAAAACTCGTTGATTTAGCAGCTAAAGGCGTTATTACAAACAAATACAAAGAAAACAATACAGGCAAGAGCGTTGCGACATTCGCAATCGGTTCAAAACGTTTGTATGAATTCATGAACAACAACAAAGATATCTTAATGTTACCATGTGACTACACAAACAGTGCATCAACAATTAATGAATTAGATAACTTAGTAGCAATTAACTCTTCAGTTGAAGTTGACTTCCTTGGTCAATGTAACTCTGAACGTGTACAAGGTACGTACTATTCATCAACTGGTGGGCAAGCAGACTTCATGAAAGGCGTTCGTGGCACGAAAAACGGAACAGGTATTATCTGTCTGTATTCAACTGCTAAAGGCGAAAGCATTTCAACAATTGTTCCATATTTATACTCTGGAGCACCTGTAACAACATCTAAAAATGATATTGATACAATCGTAACAGAATATGGTAGTGCACCATTGAAAGGTAAAACAATTCGTGAAAGAACAGAAGCGTTGATTCGTATTTCTCATCCAAAATTCCGTGATGAATTAATCGAAAAAGCACTTGAGTTAAATTACCTTACAAAAGATCAAATCAGTGCTATTATGGAGAATGTATCTGAAGAAGCATAGGACGGAGGCAAATTCATGGAGACTTTACAATTTCATGAAATGACATTAACGTGGTTAGATGGTGGCGATACAACGTTAGATGGCGGATCAATGTTTGGAGTTGTTCCTAAGGCATTATGGTCAAAGCGTTACCCACCAAATGACAAGAACTTAATTGAATTACGCACCGATCCAATCTTGATTCAGTACAAAGGGGTTAATTACTTGATCGATAGTAGTATTGGTCGTGGCAAATTAACCGATAAACAAAAACGTAATTTCGGTGTAACCGAAGAATCAAAAGTCAAAGAATCTTTGCAAGAATTAGGTTTAACGACGGCAGATATTGATTATCTTTTGATGACTCATTTACATTATGATCACGCAAGCGGCTTAACGGAAATTGTTGATGGAGAATTGGTTTCAGTTTTTCCAAATGCTAAAATCATCGTCAATGAAATTGAATGGTATGAAATGCGCCAACCAAATATGCGCTCAAAAGCGACCTATTGGGTTGAAAACTGGGAGCCAATTGAAGATCAATTCGTCCCTTACGAAGACAAGATTCAAATTATACCTGAAATTGAAATGATTCATACCGGTGGACATAGTGATGGCCATGCAATTATTAAATTGCATCAAGCAGGTGAAACGATTATTCACATGGCGGACTTAATGCCAACCCATGCACACCAAAATCCTTTATGGGTTTTAGCGTATGATGATTATCCGATGACATCGATTTTTGCTAAAAATCGTATCTTAGCAGAAGCGTATCAAGGAAATTACAAATTTATTTTTTACCATGATGCTTACTACCGTATGTTACAATGGGACCAAGTTGGTAAAGAAATTATTAGTGAGTTAAAACGGGAAGCAAAACCAAAAGTTCCCCTTT